>NZ_JBHLZP010000031.1:0-31418 GCF_042429965.1 Actinoallomurus acaciae | reverse complement strand
TGCCGAACGAAGGCCGACCCGGACCGCCGATCGGCCGAGCTCCCGCCACGCCGCGAGCAGGCGCGGCTCGCGCTCGTACCCGGGCACCGCCCTGGCCTCGGTGAGCAGCCCGAGGGCGGTCTCTGGATCCGCGGCCGACCGGGCCCGGCTCATCAGGTTCGCCACCGTCGCGTCGAGTCCGCTCAGCTCGTCGTGCTGCCGCGGCCTGCTCAGCCGGGGCGGCGCGGTGCGTCGTGGGGGCACCGCCCACCGGCGCAGGACGTCGGCCTGCCACGCGGACGACAGCACGCCCGCGTCCACGTCGAGGTGGGCCGCCCGTACGGGGCCGCCGTCCCCGCGGAAGGTGCGCAGGCAGCGTCCGCCGGTGAGCGTCCACAGCCGGACCGTGTCGTCGGCGCCCGTGGACACGAGGTATCCGCCGGACACCGACATCGACCCGACCACGCGGGTATGCCCGCGCAGCGTACGGGCGTGCCCTCGGCGAAGGTCCCAGACCCGGATCCGCACGCCGGCGGCCAGCGCCGCGGAGTGCCCGTCGGCGCTGAGGCAGAGCGCCTCGACCCCTCGATGACCGTCGCGCATGCGGCCGTCGAGGACGCGGACGCAGCGGCCCGTGGCGACCTCCCACAGCCGTGCCGTGCCGTCCTCGCGGCCCGCGGTGAGCACGAGTCGCCCGTCGTGGCCGACCGCCGCGGTCGCGTTGCCGTTGTGCCCGTCGAGGGTCTGCCGGAGCCGGCCGCCGGGGAAGTCCCAGACGAGCACGGTCCCGTCGTAGTTCGCCGAGACCGCGACCCGCCCGTCGCCGCTGAGGTGCACCGACGCCGACCACAGACTCCGGTTCCAGCCCTCGGGGGCGCCGAAGGCCCGCAGGCGGCGCCCCTCGGCCAGGTCCCAGAAGTGCACGGCGTCCGGCCCGGCCGTGACGGCGTACCGGCCGTCGTCGCTGATGTCGAAGGTGAACCCGACGGCCGGGGTCGCCAGCTCCCGCAGGCACCGTCCGTCGCGGACGTCCCACACGCGCAGCACCCCGTCACCGGCGGTCACCGCGCGCCGCCCGTCCGCGGTGAAGCGGATCCGCATCGACGGCGGCTGCCGGCGGACCGGCAGGTCGAAGAACGTCTCGGTGCGGTCCTCATAGACGTACCAGGGGATGCGGCGCGTGCCGCTCGACGGTTCGCGCCGGAGGGTCGAGCTCCGGCCGAGCAGCGCGTCCGCCTGGTCGCGATCGCCGCGTTCCCGGTGCACCTCGGCGAGCAGCCGCCGGGTCTCTGCGGGGTCGGCGCCGCCGGAGACCGTCGCCTCGAGAGCGGCGATGAGGTCCTCGTCGGTGCACTCGCCGCGCCGCCACCGCAGCAGCCCGGCGTTGTAGGTGGCGTTCAGGTGCTGCGGGTCGGCGACCAGCGCGGCGGTGAACGCCTTGCCCGCCTCGGCCGGACGGCCGAGGTCGAGCAGTGAGACGCCGCGGTTGTTGAGCTCGTCGGCACGCAGGTCCGCGGCGGCGGGAGCGGTACGCGGATACGGCGTGCCGATCGCCCGCCGGTAGATCGCGACGAGCTCGGTGGCGACCTCGGCCATGGACGCGGGCCGCCCGGACGGGGTCGGGCTCAGGCTCCGGGCCAGCAGATCGGTCAGCTCCGCCGGCGGCTCGTGCAGGCCCGGCCCGGGCCGGCCGCGCAGGGCGTCCAGCGCCGAACCCGCCGTCGGGCCGGACATCCAGTTGATCCCGCCGGTGAACATCTCCAGCACGGACACGGCGAAGCTGTAGACGTCGGTGCGCCGGTCCACCCGCCTCCCCGCGCTCTGCTCAGGCGAGGCGTACGCGGGCGTCAGGCCGTAGACGGACACGTCCAGGGGCGCCCCCGCCGGGGCGTCCGCGGCCCTCGGCGGCGCGGTCAGGGCCCGGGTCAATCCGAAGTCGGTCACCTTCGCGACGGGCCCGCGGGCGGTGACGTCCAGCAGCACGTTGGCGGGCTTGACGTCCTGGTGCACGAGACCACGCTCGTGCGCGTGCGCCAGCCCCCACGCGAACCGCACCGCCACGTCCAGGACGCGGGCGAGCACGTCGGCCCGGCCGCCCGCGTACAGGCGGCCGTCGTGGATCCAGTCGCGCAGGCTGCCGCCCGTGACGTACTCGGCGAACACCCGCGGGATCCCGTCGAGGACGCGCACATAGTGGCAGCCGCACACGTTCGGATGCAGGCCCAGCGACACCCAGATCTCCGCCTCGGCGATGAACCGATCCCGCTGATCCCCGGTGCCGAACAGCTCCGCGCGCGGGCACTTCACCGCCAGGTCCGTGTCCCACTCCAGGTGCCGGACCCGGTACACGACGCCCATGCCGCCGGTCTCGTGCACCTGAAGGACCTCATAGCGCCCGTCGACGACCTGGCCGGTCCGCCACACCCCGCCGACCGCCATGCGTGCCTCAGCCCGGCGCCCGCACCGGGCCCGGTCCGGTCACCGGCCGGAGCCGGCGTCCGGCGCCGGGGGACCGGGGACGAAGTCGGGCAGGGCGGCGAACGCGGGGTCGACGGTCGCGGTGGCCAGCACCCACCCCACCCATGCCCGTACCCGTGACAGGGGATGGTCGGGGAACCGGGTGTCCCAGGCCGGGTCGTCGCCGCGGTGATAGGGCAGCCGGCCCTTCAGCTCGGGGGCGTACGGGTGCGGCAGGACCCAGCCGTCGCCGAACAGGCCGAGTTTTGCCATGATCGTCGTCTCGCGTACTCCGGTGATCCCGCTCTCCGCGGCGGAGCAGCCGAACATCACATGGCGATCGGCCTTGGCGAGAAAGATGTTGGCCAGGAAGACCTGTCCGCTGGGCGCGTTCGGGATGGGCGCCTTCACCACCTGGCACACTCCGCGAACCCCGCCGAGGGTCACCGGTTCGGCCTCGATGAGGCATCCCATCTGCGCGTACCCGACGGCGAGGTTGTACCGCATGGCCGGGACGTTCTCCAGCCAGGCCGGCTCGGTGAGCGCCCCGCTGTTGAGTTTCAGATGGATGTAGTCCCCGCTGGTGGGATGCGACCAGGTCGTCTCATCCACGCGCCGCAGGCCGGTTGTATCGAAGGTGACGACCACGTCTCAGAGCCCTTTCGGAGCCGAACCGGTGACACGCTGCCGGACCGCAACGTACAGCACCGCCTCCGGGACCCGTCCCGGCCGCCTTCGACTCATGCGGACCGCATGCCGGTGACCACACCCTTGACGTCCTCCCGGCCCGACCCTATTTTGTGAGACATCCCGACAAGCGGGATTGTGAACCCGCATCGTGGGATCGCCTCGTCCGTACGGCCGGTCGGCGACCCCGACGGAGAAGGGCTGAGGCGGATGAGCACGGTCAGGGATCGGGCAGGCTGGGTCGGCTTTCGCGAGAAACTGCGCTCCTCCACCGAGTGCCTGCTGGGCACCTGGGTGAAGATCCCGGCGCTCGAGACGATCGAGATGCTGGCCGCGGTGGGGTACGACTTCATCGTTCTGGACGAGGAGCACAGTCCGCTGACGCTGGAGGCGGCCTACCGCGCGACCGCGCTGAGCCAGGCCCTCGGCATGCACGTCCTCGTACGGACCCCCGACCGCAGCGGAAACTACGTCCAGCGCGTGCTGGACTCCGGGGTCGACGGGCTCCTCATCCCGCAGGTCGCCGGCGTCGAGGAGGCGCGCCGAGTGGTCGGCGACATGGTCTTCGCCCCGCAGGGGCGGCGCGGTCTCGGCTCGACCTCGCGGGCCGGCCTGTGGGGCACGATCCCGAACGCGGAGTACGTGCGCCGGGGAAGTGAGGAGATCGTGCGCGGGATCCAGCTCGAGGACGCCGCCGTGCTCGACCGGCTGGACGAGATCATGGAGATCCCCGGACTCGACGCCGTCTTCCTCGGCACCGGAGATCTCGGCCTGTCCACCGGCCTGTCGCCGGACGACCCTGTCTTCCAGGGCTACATCGACCGCTTCCTGGCCGCGGCGAAGGCCCACGGTCTGCCCCGCGGCACCGCGGTCGCCTCCGGGCCCGCCGCGCGAGAGGCGGCCGAGCGCGGGTTCACGTTCGTCATGATCAGCAATGACGCCAAGATGTTCGCCGACGGAGCGAAGGCCGCGCTGGCCGGAGCGGTTCGAGAGCGGTGAGCGGCGATCATGGGGCCGAAGCCGTGGAGTACAGTCCCGACAATGGGCCGGTCGAAGAGTTCCACCCCGGAGGAGTCCTCCCCGGCCTCGGCGTCCATTCAGTCGGTCGAACGGGCGGCGGCCCTGCTGCGCCTCTTCGTGCCGAACGTCCCGTCCCTGGGGCCGACCGAGATCGCTCAGCTCAGCGGCATGTCGGTCTCGACCGCGCACCGATACTGCTCGGCGCTGCGCAAGGCCGGCCTGCTGCGCTACGACCCGGTCACCGGCCGGTACGGGCTGGGCGGCGGCTGCATCGAGCTGGGCCTGGCCGCCGCGGAGGGCATGCCGATCGTCGGCCTCGCCCGGCCGCTGATGAGCGAGGTCGTCGCACGCCTCGACCTCACGACCGTCCTGGGCGTCTGGGACGAGGACTCGGTCCGCGTGATCGAGGTGAACGATCACACCTCCACGCCCGCCCGCATCACCGTACGGATCGGTGCGCAGCTCGGCGTGTTCGAGACCGCGCACGGCCTGCTGTACCTGACGTTCTCGCGGCGCGTACGGCAGCGCTTCGCCCAGAGTCCGGAGCTGGAGCGGCTCGCCGACCGGATCGACGCGACCGAGCGGGAGCGCTGCGCCATCGTGCGGTCCGTCGCGGGACCGCGTTCCATCCCCGGCACGACCACGGCGGCGGTCCCCGTGTTCCTGGGCGACAACATCGTCGCGTCGCTGGCGATCGTCGGGCCGTCCGAGGGCATGCCCGCGGATCCGGACTCGCCGTTCGTCGACGTCCTGAAGGAGACCGCGGCCCGGCTGTCCGGGCAGCTCTCCGCCTGAGCCTCCCCCCGGCGGGCCACCGCCGTCTTCCTCCTTTCACTCATGCTCGTGAGGAGTACGTCACCCATGCCCTTTGATCCCAGTGACGCTCGTTCCAAGCTGGCCGGCGACACCGCCGTCAAGGCACCGCCCACCGCGTTCGCCGGCGCGGAGTACCTGAGGTTCTACGAGACGCCGCCGACGGTCGTCGCCGACGGCGGCCGGACCTGGTACGGACGCGGCCAGAACTTCGTCCTCGAATACACCGAGCTGGACGGCGAGCTGGAGTTCGCCCGTACGGACCAGCCGGACGAGTACGTCGTGCTCCTGCCGGACCGGGCCGTCACCGCCGACGTCGAGGCGGGCGACGACCGGCGGTCCGTGCACGGCGACACGCTGGTCTTCGTCCCGCCGGGCGACAGCACCGTACGGCTCTCCGGCACCGGCCGGGTGATCCGGCTGCTGACCTCCAAGGCCGAGGACCTGGCCTCGCTGGCCGCCAACGCGGCCTCCTACGAGGAGCACCACCCGAACGTGGCCGACCTCGAACCGTGGCCGGACCCCGTGGGCGGCTTCCGGATCCGCGCCTACGACCTCGACGTGCCACCGATGGACAGCCCGCCGTTCCGGCTGTTCCGGTGCACGACCTTCATGGTCAATTACACCGGCGTGCAACAGGGGCCGCGCGACACGAAGAAGATGTCGCCGCACACGCACGACGACTTCGAGCAGTGCTCGCTGGTCATCGCCGGGGAGTACGTCCACCACATCCGATGGCCGTGGACCACCGACCTCGACGCCTGGCGGCCCGACGACCACGAGCGCTGCGCCGCCCCGCACGTCTGCGTCATCCCGCCGCCGGCGATCCACACCAGCCAGGCGGTGGACCAGGGCGCCAACCACCTGATCGACATCTTCGCCCCGCCGCGCGTGGACTTCTCGAGGATGGAGGGCTGGGTGCTCAACGCGGAGGACTACCCGCCCGCTCCCGCGGTGACGGGATGAGCGCCCCGCACGAGGTGATCGCCGTCCGGTACGGAACCCGCGCCACCCGCAAGAGCGAGGTGTACCTGCACTTCGGCCTGTACGGCGAGCCGGACGCGCCGACCGACATGGACTACTTCTTCTGGGTCGTACGGGGCGCGGGACGCACGGTGCTGGTCGACTGCGGCTTCAACGAGCGCAGCGGAACGCGCCGGGGCCGCACGATGCTGTGCCCGCCGGCCGAGGCCCTCGCGCGGCTCGGGGTCCGGCCCGCCGACGTGAGCCAGGTCGTCGTCACCCACGCGCACTACGACCACATCGGCAACCTCGATCTGTTCCCGTCCGCCGAGGTGGTCATCGCCAGGCGGGAGTACGCCTTCTGGACCGGCCCCGTGGCGGACCGGCCGCTGTTCATGACCTCGGCCGAGGCCGACGACCTCGACGCCTTGCGCCGGGCCGTCGAGGACGGACGGGTCAGCCTCGTCGAAGGGCGGCACACCGTCGCGCCCGGCATCGAGGTACTGGAGGTCGGCGGCCACACGCCGGGCCAGCTCGTGGTGCTCGTGACGAGTGCGGACGGGGACGTGGTCATCGCCTCGGACGCGCTCCACTACTACGAAGAGCTGGAACTCGACCGGCCGTTCACGCACGTGGCCGACCTGCCCGCCATGTACGCGGGCTTCGAGACGCTGCGCGAGCTGGCCGGAGACGGGCGGCCGCTGGTGGCCGGGCACGACCCCGAGGTCATGCGCCGCTTCCCGGCGCTGACCGGCGAGGCCGCCGGCCTCGCCGTCCGGGTCGGCGGGGAGGCGGGGAGATGACAGGTCTGCACGGGCTCGACGGCAAGGTCGCCATCGTGACGGGGGCGGCGGGCGGTATCGGCGCGGCCACCGTACGCCGGCTCTCCGAGGAGGGCGTCCAGGTCGTCCTCGCCGACACGGACGAGGAGAGCATCCGCGCGCTCTCCGCGTCGCTGCCGACGCCCAGTACGTGGATCCGGGCCGACGTCCGGGACGAGTCCGACGTGACCGGCTGTGTCGACCTGGCCGTACGCCGCTTCGGCCGGGTGGACCTCCACCACCTGAACGCCGGGATCGCCGGCTCGCTCGCCGTTCTCCCCGACCTCACCGTCGAGGAGTTCGACCAGGTCATGGCGGTGAACGTCCGCGGCGTCTTCCTCGGTCTGCGGGCGGCGTTCCGGCAGTTCGCGGCGCAGGGCGGCGGGGGAGCGGTCGTGATCACCGCGTCGATCGGAAGCCTGCGCGGCAGCGCCGACCTGCTCCCGTACCAGACGTCCAAGCACGCGGTCCTCGGGCTGCTGCACGGGGCGGCGGTGTACGGCGGGCCGCTCGGCGTCCGCGTGAACGCCGTGGCGCCCGGGATCGTCCCGACCGAGCTGTTCGCGGCCACGCCCGACGCTCCCGGCGGCCGGGACGACATGGTGACGCGGGCCGCCACCACACCGCTGCGCCGGGCCGGGACCGGCGACGAGATCGCCTCGGTGGTCGCGTTCCTGCTCAGCGACGACGCCGGCTACATCACCGGCGAGACCGTGTCCGCGGACGGCGGCGCCGCCGCCGTCAGCACGGTCCGCCCGTCGGGCGGGGCCGGGGCCTGGGACTTCGGGCGGTATGACGCGGCCCTCTACGGAAGGAGCGACCGTGGGTGAACGGATCGGTTTCATCGGCCTGGGGAACATGGGCGGGCGGATGACCCGTCGCCTGGCCGAGGCGGGACACACGGTCCTGGGCTACGACCCGGTGCCGGAGCGGTCCGCCGAGGCGGGCGCCAGGGCCGCGGCCTCCGTCGCGGAGGTCATGGCCGGGAGCGACCACGTTCTTCTGTCGCTCCCGAACAGTTCCGTCATCGAGAGGGTCGTCCTCGACCCCGGCGGCGTGCTGGAGTCCGGGCGTGCGGGCCAGATCGTGGTGGACCTCAGCACCGCGGCGCCGAGCTCGTCCATCCGCCTGCACGCGGCCCTGGCCGAGCGCCGGATCGAGTTCCTCGACGCCGGTGTGTCGGGCGGTGCCGCCGCCGCGGAGAAGGGCGCCCTGACCGTCATGGTCGGCGGCTCGGCGCAGGCGCTGGCGACACTGGACCGGGTCTTCGCCGCTATCGCCGAGAAGGTCGTGCACATGGGCGGCAGCGGCGCCGGCCACACCACCAAGGTCCTCAACAACTTCCTCAACGCGGTCAGCCTGAGCGCCACCGCCGAGGTCATGCTCGCGGCGAAGAAGGCCGATCTGGACCTGAGCCTCGTCCTGGACGTCATCAACGCGAGCAGCGGCGTGAACTTCGCCACCCGCAACCGCTTCCCGCGCATCGTGCGCGGCGACTACCTGGAGGGCGGTCTGACCAGCTCCCTCATGACCAAGGACATCGCGCTCTACGTGGACTGCCTGCACGAGCTGGGGGTGCCGTCGCTCGCGGCGTCCGGGCCGCTGGCCGCGTTCGGCCTCGCGAACAGCCTCGGCTACGCCGAGCAGATCAGCAACCGGGTCGTCGACGCGCTCGGTGACGTGGCCGGGGGCGTACGGCTGCACGACGGCGGGACCGGTGACCCGCGATGAAGATCATCAGACGGGGACAGGCCGGTGACGCGCCGGCCGAGCGACGGACGGCCACCTTCACCGGGCTCGTGTACGCGGATCCGCTCGGGACCGGCGACGGTGTCACCTTCGCCAGCGTGTTCTTCGCGCCGGGCGCGCGGACACACTGGCACTGGCACGAGGGCGGTCAGCTCCTCCACGTGCTCACCGGGCACGGCTTGATCTGCGCCGAGGGCGGGCGGCCGACGCCGCTGCGTCCCGGTGACCTCGTCTGGACCCCGCCCGGCGAGCGGCACTGGCACGGGGGCGGGCCGGAGACCGTCATGGCGCATCTCGCGGTGTCCCTGGGCACCACCAACTGGCTCGACGCGGTCTCCGACGACGAGTACGGGGACCTTCGATGAGCGGGCGGATCGGCTTCGTCGGCCTGGGGAACATGGGCGAGCCGATGGCGCGCCTGCTGGCCGGTGCAGGCCATGACCTGCACGTCTACGACGCCGGACCGGCGGCGCGCGAGCGGCTCGACGGGGTGGCGGGCATCCGCGTCGCGAAGACCGCCGCCGACGTCGCCGACGGCGCCGACGCGGTGATCCTCATGCTGCCGGACTCCGACGTCGTCGAGGCCGTGCTGCTCGGGGACGGGCTCCTGGGCCGCGCCGTCCCGCCGACCGTGATCGTGGACATGAGCTCGTCGGTCCCGGCACGTACGCGTGCGCTCGCCGACCGCGCCGCGGAGCGAGGCGTGCCGCTGATCGACGCGCCCGTGTCCGGTGGCGTCACGGGTGCCCGTGGGGGCGCCTTGACGATCATGGTCGGTGGTCCCGCCGAGACGGTCGCCCGGGTACGGCCCGTGCTCGACGTCCTGGGGTCCTCGGTCGTGCACGCGGGCGAACGGCCCGGCGCCGGCCACGCGGTCAAGGCGCTGAACAACCTGATGTCGGCGGCGCACCTGCTGGTGAGCTCCGAAGCGCTCATCGCGGGGCGGGAGTTCGGGCTCGACCCGGCCGTAATGCTCGACATCGTCAACGGATCGAGCGGGCGCAGCGGCTCCACCCAGACCAAATGGCCGCGGTTCATCCTGCCGGGCGGCTTCGACTCGGGCTTCGCCCTGCGGCTGATGCTCAAGGACATGCGCGTGGCCCTGGACCTCGAGGACGCGACCGGTACGCCCGCGCCGCTGAGCCGTGCCGCCGTCGACGCCTGGGCCGAGGCGGCCGAGGCGCTTCCCGCCGACGCCGACCACACCGAGATCGCGCGCTGGCTCGAAGCGCGACGAGCCGCCGGCCCCACCCGAACGGGAGAATGACATGGCACTGACCGAACGCCAGCAGGAGATCAAGGACGCCTTCGTCTCCGTCCGCGGGACGTGGAGCGAGTCCTGGGAACGCATCCTCGAACTGGACGCCGAGTTCCTGAACGCCTACCTCCAATGGTCGTCGGTGCCCCTCCGCAAGGGACATCTGGAGCCCAGGGTCAGGGAGTTCGTCTTCATCGCCGCCGACGCCGCGGCGACGCATCTCTACACCCCGGGCATCCGTCAGCACGTCCGGGCCGCCCTCGACCACGGCGCGACCGCGGCCGAGGTCATGGAGGTGCTCGAGCTGACCAGCACGCTCGGCATCCACGCCTGCAACATCGGCGTGCCCCTGCTGCTGGAGGTGCTCGAAGAGGAAGGGCTGCGGGACGGGCCGGCGCCGCTGAGCGCGCGGCAGGAGGAGCTGAAGGCCGAGTTCACGGCCAACCGCGGCTACTGGCACGCGTTCTGGGACGGCCTGCTGGAGCTGGACCCGGAACTGTTCGCGGCGTACGTCGACTTCTCCTCGGTGCCCTGGAAGACCGGAACGCTGGAGCCCAAGGTCAAGGAGCTGGTCTACACCGCGTTCGACGCGTCGGCCACCCATCTGTACGTCCCGGGCCTGAAGCTGCACATGCGCAACGCCGTACGCCTCGGCGCGAGCACCGAAGAGATCATGGAGGTGCTGGAGATCGTGAGCGTCGTCGGCATCCACGCCGCGACCGTCGGCGTGCCGATCCTCGCCGAGGAACTCGCCAGGTCCGATGGTTGAGCCGGTGGGCGCCGGCTCAGGCGGACACGCCTTTGCGCGCGCCCTTCGCCGGGGCCGGCGGCTCGGCCTCCCGCGCCTCCTGCTCGGCGAGGGCCCGCAACACCACCCGGCCAGCCTCCTCGACGTGGCGGCTGCACGCCGCCGCGGCGGCGTCGGCGTCGCCGGCGTCGAACGCCTTCATGATCGCCTGCAACTCGGCGAGGCTCTGCGCCGGGCGGCCCTCCACGGCCAGCGACAGGGAGCGCAGCACGCTCACCCGCGCGTGCAGCCCGGCCACGACCGAGCGCAGGGCGTCGTTGCCACCGCCCTCGAACAGCACGTCGTAGAAGGAGTCCTTGGCGGCGAGCAGCGGGGAGCCGCGGGAGGCCAGCCGCTCGATCCGGGCGAGCGCCTTGGCCAGCGCGCCGCGCTGCGCCCGCGAGGCGTTCAACGTGAACAGCCGGCCGGCCAGGCCCTCCAGCGTCGAGCGGACCTCATAGAGCTGCCGGGCCTCTTCCGCGGAGACGCTGGCCACGATCGTTCCCTTGTTCGGGATCGTCGTCACCAGGCCCTCGGCCGTCAGCTCCCGCAGCGCCTCGCGGATCGACGTGCGCGACACCCCGGTCATCTCGACGAGCTCGCGTTCGATGAGCCGCTGACCTGGAAGAAGACGCCGCTCCACGATCGCCTGCCGCAGATTGTCCAGCACCTGAGTCCGGACCGGCGCCGGTGTCCGCTCGACCCGCAGCCCGCTGGCGATGTCAGCCACGCCCTGATCCCGTCCGATGAACCGACAAAAGCATCCTCCGAATGATATCGCGCAGGACCCCGGTGATTGTCATCTGGTCCGACAAACTCGCAGACCCTGGAGGGGTTGCGATCAGATCGTATGACAATGATACGATCATACAATCTTCCCCACGTGTGAAGGAGTGCGGATGGGCGCGGTAGAGAAACTGCTGGTGGGCGCGGTGGACCTGCACTGCCACTCCGGTCCGTCGCCGATGCCGCGGCGGATCACCCACGCCGAGGCCGCGCGGCAGGCCTCCGAGGCGGGGTTCCGCGCGATCGTGGTCAAGTGTCACTACCACGACACGGTGACCGACGTGCTCTCGATGGCGCCGCTGCTGGAAGGGCTGAACACCGAGGTGTTCGGCGGGATCGCGCTCAACAGCCAGGTCGGCGGGCTCAACCGGCACGCGGTCGACCGGTCGCTGAAGATGGGCGGCAGGGTCATCTGGTTCCCCACCATCTCCTCGACGGCGCACCTGTGCCACGCCGCCCATGACGAGGAGGTGCAGAAGCACTTCCAGCCCAGGGGCATGATGCAGAGCGAGGAGATCTCGATCTTCGGGGACGACGGCGACCTGCGCCCCGAGGTCGGCCAGATCATCGCGCAGGCCAAGGAGGCGGGCGCGCTCATCTCCACCGGGCATCTCGGCCCCGAGGCCGCCCGCGCGCTCGTCGAGGCCGCCGCGTCGGCGGGCCATGACCGGCTCGTCCTCAGCCACCCCAACTACGTCGTCGACGTGGAACGCGAGCAGGCACGCGAACTGGCCGGGCTCGGCGCGGTCATCGAGCACGAGATCGCGATGTACCACAACGACAAGATCTTCCCGCTCTCCGTACTCCTGGACTGGATCGACCTCATCGGCCCCGAGCACACCTCGCTCGGCTCCGACCTCGGCCAGGTGGGCAACCCACTGCCGGTCGAGGCCTACATCCAGGTCATCGGCAGGCTCCTCGACAGCGGGATCTCCGAGAAGGACATCGGCCTGATGATCCGCGACAACCCCGCCCGTCTCATCGGCCTGGACTGATCGGATGGCCGCCAAGAACCGACGCCGTCCCCTGCGCGTCGCGATAATCGGTGCCGGCTTCGGCGGCCTGGCCGCCGCCGTCAAGCTGCGGCAGCGGACCACCGCCGAGTTCACCATCTTCGAGCAGTCCGCCGGCGTCGGCGGCACCTGGTGGGCCAATCGGTACCCGGGTTGTGAGGTGGACATCCACTCGCACGCCTACTCGTTCTCCTTCCTGAAGTACGAGTGGCGCCGCACCCACGCCACCCAGCCCGAGCTGCTGGCCTACGCCGAGCACGTCACCGACCGGTTCGGTCTGCGCGAGCACATCCGGCTGAACACCCGCGTCACCCACCTGGCCTGGGACGAGGACACCCGGCAATACCGGCTGTCCACCGAGCACGGCGAGGACTTCACGTTCGACGTCGTGATCTGCGCGCTCGGCCTGCTGAGCGTCCCGCGCTACCCCGACTGGCCCGGCCTGGAAACCTTCCGCGGCCCGCGCTTCCACACCTCGTTGTGGGAGGACGAACACGACCTCACCGACCGTACGGTGGCCATCGTCGGCACGGGTTCCACCGCGGCGCAGATCGTGCCCGCGATCGCGCCCAGGGTCGGGCGCCTCCTCGTCTACCAGCGCGAGCCCGGCTGGATCGAGCCCAAGCGCGAGCGCCCCTTCACGGCACGCGAGCGGTGGTTCTACCGCAACGTGCCACTCGCGCAGCGAGCCCACCGCGGCTGGCTGTTCTACCAGTCCATGCGCAGGTTCAAGGGCTTCGACGTGGGCACCGAGCGGCAGCGACGGATGCGGGAGAGCTGCGTCGACTTCATCGACACCACGATCGAGGACCCGGACACCCGCGCGGCCGTGACGCCGCAGTACCCCTGGGGCTGCAAGCGGCCCATCATCGCGTCCACGTTCTACGCCGCGTTCAACCGGCCCAACGTCGAACTCGTGCCGCACGCCGTCACCGCCGTGACCGAGGACGGGCTCATCGACGACTCGGGCACCAAGCGACAGGCCGACGTCCTGATCCTCAGCACCGGCTTCCAGCCGACCCGCTTTCTCGCCGGCATCGAGGTCGAGGGCAGCGGCGGCCGGAGCATCCACGACGTGTGGGCGAAGCGGCCCTCGGCCTTCCTCGGCGTCACCGTCGCGGGCTTCCCCAACCTGTTCATCCTCTACGGTCCGAACACCAACGGCGGGCTGTCCATCATCGCCCAGCTCGAACGGCAGGCCGAGGTCGCGGTCAGAGCGGTCGCCCGCCTGCAACGCGGCGGCGTACGCAGCGTGGACACCCGGCCGGGGGCGCAGCGAAGGTACGTCGAGTGGATCGACCGGCAGCTCGCCAAGCACGCCTCGGCCATGGACTCGGGCTGCCACAACTACTACCACGGACCCGACGGCGCGAACGTCACGCAGTGGCCGCGCACCCACCTCGCCTACCTGGTCGCGACCCGGGTGTTCGCGCGGTTCGGCCTGCGGGCCCGGCCCTAGGCCTGAGACCGCCGGGAGTCGCCGCGCGGGTGTTCGGGGGGTCGGCCGCGGACCGGTGCGTACCGGTCGAAGGTGCATTCGAGCAGGCCCTCGCCATGGGTCAGGCCCGGCAGCCGCCGTTCGAGCTCGTGCACCCGTGCCGCCGGGATCTCGCCCTCGACCGTGCGGACCGTGCCGTGGACCTCGCTCGTGCGCGGCACGGCGCGCAGCCGGCCCAGCACCGGCGCGAGCCCGCCGTACGTGTCCTCGGGCGCCTCCAGGTGGAACCGCTGGAGCGGCTCGCAGACGACCGTGCCGGCCCGCCGCAGCGCCGTCGTCAGCACCAGCGGGGTCAGACCGCGAAAGTCCGCGGCGGTGCTGACCGGGGGGAAGTACGCCGCCCGGGTCACGGTGACCGTGCAGTCGGTGACCTGCCAGCCGCGCAGCCCACGCCGCAGCGTCGCGTGCATGGTCTCCTCGACCGCGGCGAAGAAGGCGTACGGCAGGCAGCCGAGCTCGACCTCCAGCCGGAAACGCGTGCCGGAGCCCGCCGGGGCCGGGTCGACGCGCAGCCCGATCGTGGCGAGGAACGGGTTGCGGTCCTTCTGCCCGACCGCCACGGCCTCTCCCGTACCGGCGGGCCGCTCGACGTGAAGTGTCGTGGTGTCGCGGAACTCCACGTCGAGACCGAAGTCACCGGCCAGCGTCGCCTGGATGACCTCCTTTTGCACCTCTCCGTACAGGGACACGGAGATCTCCTGGCCGAGTTCGTCCTGCCGGAGGCCGATCAGCGGGTCCTGCTCGGCGAGTTCGGTGAGCGCGGCGTGGAGCGCGCCCCGCTCGGACGGACGGCGCGGCACGACCACCGTCTCCAGCGTCGGGGGCGCGAAGTGACCGGCCGCGTCGCCGGACGGGGGGTCGCCCAGCGAGTCGCCGATCCGGACGCCGCCGAGGCCCCACAGCCGGGCGATGTCACCCGGCCCGGCGCAGCCGCGCGGCACCGCCGCCCCGCGGTCGAAGACGCTGATCGCGGTGATCTTCGCCGTTCCCGTGTCACCGAACCGCAGCGCGTCCCGCACCCGCACGGTGCCGGAGAACAGGCGCGCGTACGCGATCTTCTCCCCCGCCGCGCCACGTTCGATCTTGAAGACGGTGCCCGAGACCGGGCCGTCCGCGGCGTCGCCGGCCCGGGGGAGCAGCTCACGGATGCCGGCGGTCAGCGCGTCCACGCCCATCCCCGTGATCGCCGAGCCGAAGAACACCGGATGCGCCAGCCCCCGCCGCACCTGGGCGGCGAGCGCCTCGCGGAGCCGCGCGTGGGCGACCGCGGTCTCGTTCTCGACGTACGCGGCGAGCAGGTCGTCGTCGCGTCGGGTCAGCAGGTCGGCGAGGGCCGCGCGGAAACCGTCGTCGGCCGGGCCGTACGGGGTGAACTCCGCGTCGCGCGTGCCGAGGCCGCGTACCGCGCCCATCGCCACGATCGAAGGCGTCAGCCTCCCGGCCACCGAGCGCAGCAGGTCGTCGTACCGCGCGCCCCGGCGGTCGATCTTGTTCACGAAGACGAGCGTGGGGATGCGCAGGCGGCGCAGCGTGCGCATGAGGATGCGGGTCTGCGCCTGCACGCCCTCGACGGCGGAGACCACCAGCACGGCCCCGTCGAGCACGCCGAGCACCCGCTCCACCTCGGCGATGAAGTCCGGGTGGCCGGGAGTGTCGATGAGATTGACCGTGAGGTCGCCGAGGCGGAACGACACCACTGCGGACTTGATCGTGATGCCGCGCCGGCGTTCGAGCGCCGACGAGTCGGTCTGGGTGCTGCCGTCATCGACGCTGCCGACCGCGTCGATGACACCGGCGGCGTAGAGGAGCCGCTCGGTCAGGCTGGTCTTACCGGCGTCGACATGGGCGAGAATTCCGAGGTTGAGCGTTGACACCGAGCGTCATGTCCTTGAGGTAGGCGAGAACTCCCTTGCGTGTGGACATGGACGCTTGGCGCATTGCTCTCTCCATCGATCGGCGGCTTGTCGCGGGGATTACACCAGGTGGCCGCCACGGAGGGCAACGGGATTTACGCGGCCCCGCCCGGTAGCCGGGCGGGGCGGTCGCGTCAGACGCGTTCGAGGACGATGACGGGGATCTCCCGCTCGGTCTTCTTCTGGTAGTCGTTGTAGGCGGGCCAGGTCTCGGCCATGGCCTCCCACAGCGCGGGCTTCTCCTCCGGCGTCGCCGTACGGGCCCGCGCGGCGAACCTGTCGCCCTGGACCTGAACCTCGACCTCCGGGTTGGCCTGCAGGTTCGTGTACCACAGCGGCGGCTTGTCGGCGCCGCCCTTGGAGGCGATCACCGTGTAGGCGTCGTCGCCCTTCTTGCGGTAGATCAGCGGAGTCGTGTGCTTCTGCCCGGTCTTACGGCCGATCGTCGAGAGGAGCAGGACCGTCGTCCCCTGCCAGTCGTGTCCCTCGGCGCCATCGGTCTCCTCATAGCGCTCGACGTGTTCGCGGCCAAACAGCATGTGGCTCTCACCTCATCTGAGCTCGGGTATCGAACAACCAACGGGCACCCGTGATACTTCCCGGCCCCTCCGGTCGCCCGACGGCCTTTGTTGATCGATACTGGCTACGTGAGCGCCGAAGAGACCGGGCCGGTCCAGCTGGTCGAGGAGTACGGACCCGAGTGGGCGCCGGGCGTGTTCGAGCGCGGCACCGACGGTCCGCTGTTGATCCTCGCCGGCGTGGACGGCTCGCCGACGGCCATGCGAGCCGGCGCGTACGCCGCCGGGCTGGCGCGCCGCCAGCGCTCGCGCCTGGTGTTCGTGTACGTCGCGGCGCCCTCGCTGTGGACCGGGATGTCGGCCGGACCGGCGGTCGCCGCACAGGAGCAGCTGTTCGGGGAGCTGATCGACGAGCTGCGCGCCCAGATCCGCGAACGCGCCGACGAGATCGACGTGCCGATCACCTTCGTCGTCCGGCGCGGTGACGCGTTCGTCGAGCTGCGCGACGCGGCGACCGAGCTCCACGCCGACATGGTGGTGGTCGGTTCGTCCGAGCAGGCGGGCCACCGGCTCATCGGCTCGGTCGCCTCCCGCCTGGTCCGCGCGGGCCGCTGGCCGGTGACCGTCGTTCCCTAGGCGGACGGGCCGGCCAGGGCGCCGGAGCCCCGTCCGCAGAGGCTACTTCACCGCCATCGCGTTCGCGGGTGAGCCCACTCCGCCGATGAGGTTCAACGGCTTGGCGGTCAGCAGGAACTCGTACCGCCCGTCCGTCGCGCACGCCTTCGCCAGCTCATCCAGCTTCCAGCACTCACCGAGCAGCAGGCCCAGCAGGGCGATCAGCGGGCGGTGCAGCATGCCGTTGTGCGACGGGCCGCGCTCGGGTGACGCCTCGCCCTCGATCACGAAGCCCGAGTTCGGGTCGACCGGGTAGGCCTCGACGCCCGCGTTGTCGCTCGCGACCATCGCGATCTGGTGGTCCCACAGGTACTCCACCATCTCCGTCGACTGGCCCAGGCCGGGTGCCCTCATGCCGTTCGCGCGGAAGGCGTCCCGCCCCTCCGGCGTCATTGCCAGATAGTGCTCCGACCAGCCGGTCCGTACCAGCAGGATGTCGCCCGACTCGAGGCCGACCCGGTGAAACTCCAGCGCGGCGTCGAGGTCGGCGGGCGTCACCCTCTGGTCGGTGGTGACGTCGTAGGCCCGGCCCGCCGCGTCGAAGTACCTCGGCAGATCGACCAGCACACCGCGTCCGACGATTCCCCGGTCGGCGACGAGCTGGATGCCGAGGTCCGGGCGGCCCACGTCGACGGCCTCGTCCGCGACGCCGCCGTAGAAGCCGTGCTCCGGGTGGCGCATGTGCCGCAGGCCGTCGATCTGGGTGGTCGACTGAAGGTAGAACCGGTCGAGCCAGTCGTCCCGGTGGTTGGGGTTGTTGCTGAACATGTGATGCTCGGTCGCCGGCCGGGTTCCGGCGATGCTCGGCACGAACGTGTTCAGCGGGTAGTCGAGGTTGTGGACGCGTCCGGTGGTGACCAGCCCCGCGGCGCGTACGGCCGTCTCCGGGGTGAGGAAGTTCAGCGTTCCCAGCTGGTCGCCCGTGCCGAAGACCCCCCACGACGAGCCGGGCGGCCCGTCGGTACGGGCGAGCAGCTCACGGTAGGTCGGCACGTCGATCCGGTGACCCGGCATCGGCAACCCCTCTCGTCATGACCGCGGACTAGGTGACGGGCAGCTCTCTGGCCGGCGGCCCTGCGGCCTGCGTGTCGCCGGACTCGACGGCGGCCAGGTCCGTCCCGCGGGTCTCCTTGGCCATGATGCCGCCGATCACGACCAGGACCCCGCCGAGGAACGCGAGCACGGCCGGCGTGTAGTTGTACGGCATCCAGCCCAGCAGTCCCGTCTGGTAGAAGACGAACAGACCCGGGATGATCGTGGCCGAGCTGTAGCCGATGCCCCAGCCGGAGGACCGCGCCCTGGTCGGGAACAGCTCGTTGATCCAGGCCGGCATGATGCCGACCGCCATCACGGTCGCGGCGGCCACGAAGAACGCGGTGACGATGAGCGCGGTCCAGTTGGTGTACCTCATCGAGCCCATCATCGCCAGGGCCGCTCCCTGGACCACCGCCATGACCACTCCGCTCACGATGATGGCCGGCTTACGGCCGTACCGGTCCGCCATCCACCCGCCGATGACGTAGAAGAACGGTACGAGGATGTTGCAGAAGATGATCGTCAGCGTCACCCGGTTCGCGCTGAAGCCCTTGTGGGCCGCCAGGAGCTGTGGCATCAGGGAGCCGAGCATGTTGGTCCCGAAGAAGATGCCGGTCATCACGATGAACACCTGGGCGAACGCCGTGCGAGAGGAACCGGTGAAGGCGTCGCGCAGCGGCGCCTTGGCCAGCTCGGCCTTCAGCCACACCTCGGACTCCTCCACACGCCGGCGCAGGAAGAGACCGACCCCGGCGGCGATGATCGCACCGGCGAAGAACGGGATGCGCCAGCCCCACTGCACGTATCCCGAATGGATGCTCCCGGCCGGCGCCACGTGCAGCGCGATATAGGTGAAGACCGCGATGGCGACGTAGCCGGTGGTCGACGAGCTCTGGATCGCACCGCCGATGATTCCTCGCCGGTGTGGTGAGGTGTGCTCGATGGCCAGTGGGGTGGCGGCGGTGTACTCGCCGCCGAGGAAGATCCCGTCGACGAACCGGAGCGCGATCAGCAGGGTGATCGCCGCGCCGGCGCCGATCTGCGCGCTGCCGGGCAGACAGCCGATCAGCAGCGTGCACACCGCGAACCCGAAAATGCTGATCGAGCCGGTGCGCCGGCGGCCGAGCCGGTCGGAGAGGTGACCGAAGATCACCGCGCCCAGCGGACGTCCCAGCAGCGTCGAGGCGAACGTGAAGCCCGTGACGAGCCGCGCCGCGTCGGACGACAGGCCCGAACTGAAGTACATCATCGCCGGCAGGAGCGCCACCGATGGCAGATAGATGTCGAAGGAGTCGATGAAGAATCCCGCGTACGCGCTCCTCACCGCTCGCCGTCGGCGGAGAACGAGGTTCTGGTCGCTCTCGGTCGGATCAGTGGTCGGTCGTGCCACCATGTCTTCCTCGCTTACTCCCCCGAGTGCGGCCCGGCCCTGCGGCAGCGGGATCTCGCGGTGCGGGCCGGACTTTGGACACATCCGCGAGCCGGACTCGCGGATCACGATCTGCGGACATCGCCTGGTGGGGGCGGTGAGCGACCGTCGTTAACTTCCACGAAATGTAGGATCGTCATACATCTCATGTCAACACTCGCGGGACACTTGATTGTATGACGATCAGACGGTTAGGTTGGGCCGCACGGCAGGTGGCGGGCGGCGACGGACCCTACGTCCCGTCCCGGCCCTGGCAGTGTCAGCGGTCATGGCCCTGTGGGCCGGATGGGAGCTGGGCGTGATGGAGAACGGTCGCGGGCGGCTGGAGCGTGGACTGAGAGCGCGGCGCGAGACGCTCGGAGACGGACATGTGGAGCGGTCGCTGGCGGCCGCGACCGAGTTCTCCCGGCCGATTCAGGAGTATGTCACCGAGACCTGCTGGGGCGACATCTGGACCCGGCCGGGGCTGGACCGGCGCACCCGCAGCCTCGTCAACCTGGGCATGCTGACCGCGCTGAACCGCATGCACGAACTGGCGGTTCATGTGCGCGGCGCCCGCCGCAACGGCTGCACCGAGACCGAGATCCAGGAAGTACTGCTCCAGACCGCCGCCTACTGCGGCGCCCCCGCCGCCCTGGAGTCCTTCCGCGTCGCCGAGAAGGCCTTGAAGGAGTTCCGAGCCGAAGAGACTCGATCCGTTGACGTCTGAGCCCGGCATGGCGGTGCGGTCCGGTGCGTCGACGGTGGCCGACATGCTCGACGGCTACGGCGTGACGCACGTGTTCATGGTCCCCGCCATCCTGCGGCGGACGTTCGCCGAGCTGGAGCGCCGCCATCCCGGGATCGCGCGGATCGCCACCCACGGAGAGAAGTCGGCCGCCTACATGGCGGACGGGTACGCACGGGTGTCCGGCCGGGTGGGCGTCTGCGCGGCGCAGGTGGTCGGCGCGCTCAACCTCGCGGCCGGGCTGCGGGAGCCTTTCCTGGCGCACTCGCCGGTGCTCGCGCTGACCGGCGGACGGCTCCCGGCGACCAAGTTCCGGCAGGTGTACCAGGAGATCGACGACCTGCCGGCCTTCGAGCCCGTGACCAAGTTCAACGGCTCCATCGACGACGTGACCCGCTTCCCCGACATGATCCGGCACGCGTTCCGCGTCGCGACGACCGGCTGTCCCGGGCCGGTGCATTTGCAGGTCCAGGGGAACGAGGGCCAGCTCGACGCGGAGGAGGCCGAGCTCGATCCGCTGGTGGAGCCGCGGTACGCACACGTGCCGCCCTTCCGCCCCGAGCCCGACGAGGCGGCCGTCACGGCGGCGTTGCGCGAGCTGGCCGCCGCCGAGCGGCCGGTGATCGTCGCCGGCGGTGGCGTACGGGCCTCCCGGGCCGGCGGCGAACTCGTGGCCCTGGCCGAGACACTGCGGATCCCCGTGGTCACCTCCGCGAACGGCAAGGACGTCATCCCCGGTACGCATCCACTGTCGGCCGGGGTGGTCGGAACCTACTCGCGGGAGAGCGCCAACAACGTGGTCGGCCGGGCCGACATGGTCTGTTTCATCGGCACCAGGACCGGCGGCATGACGACCCACTTCTGGGCCGTGCCTCCGGTCGGCACGCCGGCCGTCCAGATCGACATCGACCCGGAGTTCCTCGGCCGCAACTACCCTCTGCGGGCGGCGGTGCTGGGCGACGCGCGGCAGGTGCTCCGCAAGATGATCGCGCTGGCCGACGCGCATCCGCGGACCGGGCGAGACGGCTGGGTCGAGGAGGTCGCCCAGATCAAGGCCGCGTGGCGCAAGAAGTACCGAGAGGTGCTGACCAGCGACGACGTCCCCGTACGGCCGGAGCGGATCTGCGCCGACCTCAGCGAGTACATACCCGACGACGCGGTCGTGGTGGCCGACACCGGACACGCGGGCATGTGGATGGGGCAGTTCTTCGACGTCACCGCGCCCTGGCAGGACTACCTGCGCAGCGCCGGCCATCTGGGCTGGGCCTTCCCCGCCGGGATCGGCGCCAAGGCCGCCGCCCCGGACCGGCCCGTGTTCGTCTTCACCGGCGACGCGGGCCTGTACTACCACCTCGGCGAGATCGAGACGGCGGTCCGCTGGAAGATCAACTCCATCACCGTGGTCAACAACAACCGCGGCGGCAACCAGAGCAAGCGCGGCTTCGACCGTGCGTACGGCGGCGCGGCCACCGACCGGGCACGTGAGATGTGGACCTACCAGGACATCCGGTTCGCCCGGATCGCCGAGGAGATGGGCGCCCTGGGGATCACGGTCGACGAGCCCTCCGACCTGGTGCCCGCCTTCGAGCGGGCGGTCGAGGCGGGCCGGCCCGCGGTCATCGACGTGCGGACCGACATCGGCGTGGTGGCGCCGGTCCCGGTCACCTGAGGTCCCAACGGAGGTTCGGATGACCGATGATCACGGCTCGGCGGCGCGGTTGGACGTGGCCGCGCTGCCCGACGGGTTCGACCGGCTCCTCCGCGACGCCGTCGACGTGCACGTCCATGGCCAGCCCGACCTGTCCGCCGCCTTCCCCAACCGCGGCGACGACCTGGCCGTCATCCGGCTCGCGCACGCGTACGGCATCGCCGGGTGGGTGCTCAAGTCGCACCTGTGGATCACGACCGACCGTGCCGCGCGGTTGCGGCAGCAGGTCGCCGATCTCGGCTTCGAGGTCTACGGCAGCGTCACGCTCAACCCCGCGATGGGCGGGGTGTCCGCGACGGTCGTGGAACTGGCCGCCGCCCACGGCGCACGGGTCGTCTTCCTGCCGACCTGGGGTTCGGCCGCCGACGTCGGCCGTGGCGGATACATCTCCACGCTGCTCGGCCGGATCTCCCCCTCCTTCGCGGACTACGCCGGCCGCGAGGCGATCTCGCTGCTCGCCTCCGACGGCAGCCTGACCGGGCCGGCCCGCGAGGCGATCGACGCGTGCCGCGACCTCGGCCTGTCCCTGGCGACCGGGCACGTGTCGCTGGAGGAGAGCGAGGCGGTGGCCCGCTACTGCGCCGGCATCGGGCAGCGGCTGATGATCACGCACCCGCTCCACTACACGCGCGAGGCGGACCGGCTGCGGGAGCTCGCCGACCTCGGCGCGTACGTCGAGTTCTGCAACGGCCCGCTCCTGCACCCCGACTCCCACCACACGATCCGCGACGTCCACGACGCGCTGTCGGCGATCGGCCCCGACCGCGCGGTGCTCAGCACCGACGCCTTCTCCCGGTGGGCCCCGGCCGAGCCCGAGTGCCTGCGGATCTTCGTGGAGCAACTCGCCCACCTCGGCTGGCAGCCGGACCGGCTGCGGCGCATGACCGTCGACAACCCGCGCGCCTTCCTCGGGATCCCCTCATGACCGAACGCTTCACAACGCCGCGCCCCGAGGACATGAGCCCGGAGCAGCGCGCCGTGTACGACCTGTTCGCCTCCGGCCGCCGCGCGGCCTCCTCCAGCGCGTTCTCCCTGGTGGACGCCTCGGGGCGGCTACAGGGGCCGCCCGCGGCCTGGGTCCTGCATCCACCGCTCGGCAGCGCGCTCGAACGCCTCGGAGCGGCGATCCGGTACGAGCTGACGCTCCCGGCTCGCCTCCGGGAGATGGTCATCCTCATGGTCGGCCACCACCACCGGAGCCCCTTCGAGGTGTACGCCCACGTGAAGGCGGGGGCCGCCGCCGGACTGTCGCCGGCCGACCTCGACGCGCTCGCCGGCGGCCGACGGCCGGACCTGATGACCGGCGAGGAACGCACCGCGTACGACGTGACCCGGCAGCTGCTCGACACCGGCGGGCTCGGGGAGAACACCTATGCCGAGGCCGTCGTCTCACTCACCGTGGAACGGCTGTTCGAGCTGGTCACCCTCGTCGCCTACTACTCGATGGTCGCGATCCAGCTGGCCGCCTTCGACCTGCTGCCGCCCGAGGAGACGGACCGATGAGCGATCACTCCATCTGGGTCCTGGAGTACGGATACGTCGACCGGTTCCCGGCCAGCAACCTGTTCGCCGCGCAGCCGAACGAGGGCCACCGGCGGATGCCGTACTGCTTCGCCCTGGTGCGCTCGGCCGATCGCTGCGTGCTGGTCGACAACGGCTTCGCCGACGAGGCCACGTACCGGCGGCTGACCGACAAGTATGGCCGGACCCGGTGGGCCGCGCCCGTGCACGTACTCGACCGGATCGGTGTCACCGCCGCCCAGGTCGACGCCGTGGTCCTCACGCACAACCACTTCGACCACGCCGGCTGCACGGGCGCCTTCCCGAACGCCCACGTCTACATCCAGCGGCGCGAGATCGCCCAGTACGAGGCCGCGCTGGAACGGCCGCGCCGCTTCGAGTACCTGACCCGGTCGTGCGAGCCGGGCCTGCCCGCACTGCTGGCCGAGCGCGACCGCGAGGGCCTCGCGACCTACCTCGACGGCGCCGCCGAACTCGAGCCGGGCCTCGCCGTACGCCCGGCCTTCGACACCCACACGGCGGGCTCCCAGGTGGTCGCGGTCACCAACGAGACGGACGGCGACTGGGTGTTCGCGGGCGACAACGTCTACTCGTACGAGAACCTGGAGGGCCTGCACGGCGACGGGATCCTCGCGCCCATCGCCATGACGACCGGCAGCGCCACCGGCTGGCTGGCCTTCGCCGAGGACCTGCTCTCCTCCGTCGCCGGGGACACCCGGCGGATCATCCCGTTCCACGAGCACCGGATCTGGGAACGGTTCCCCTCCCACGAGTTCGACGACGGGCTGCACGTGGCCGAGATCAGCCTGGCCGGCGGCCACGGCAGCCTCCTGCCCTAGATGTAATGACCACGGACGTTGCCAGGGGCGTGCCTGCGCTTCCGCCGGACGCCGGTCTGATCCACAGCGGGAGGCGATCAGTCTTCGGCGAGGTGGGGTGCGGCCAGTGCGGCGAGCTCCGCGCGGCTCGTGACGTCGAGCTTGGTGTAGACGTGGGAGAGGTGGGTCTTGACCGTGCTGCGGCTCATGAACAGCCGCGCGCCGATGTCGGGGTTGCTGAGCCCCTCGGCGGCCAGGCGTACGACGCTGCGTTCGGCCGGGGTGAGTCCCGCCCGGCCGTTCGACGGTCGCCGCCGTGGTCCGCGGGCGCGCCGGGCCCACTCCACCGCCGCGCGCACGTCGAGTGCACCGCCCACGCCGCCGCCGGTCCGGTCGGCCGCCCGGATCGGTGTCAGCCCGGGATGATCTGGTTCTTCTCGATCACGCGGACGCCGTTCGGCGTGACGGTGAAGCGCTCTCGGTCCTCTTCCAGGTCCACGCCGATCCGTGCGTCGTCGGGCACGGTCACGTTCTTGTCGATGATGGCGTTGCGTACGACGGCGCCGCGCCCGACCCGTACGCCGTCCATGAGGACCGAGTCGTGCACCGACGCGCCGGAGTCCAGGTGGACGCCCGGCGACAGGATCGACCGCTCGGCCGTGCCGCCGGACAGGATGGCGCCGGGGGAGACCATCGAGTCGACCGCGTACCCGCGCCGGCCCTCCTCGTTGAAGACGAACTTGGCCGGCGGCAGCGGGTCGTGGCCCGTGTAGATCGGCCACTTCCGGTTGTACAGGTTGAAGATCGGATGCACCGAGATCAGGTCCATGTGCGCCTCGTAGAAGGCGTCCAGCGTGCCGACGTCGCGCCAGTAGCCGCGGTCGCGGTCGGTGGCCCCGGGCACCTGGTTGTCGGCGAAGTCGTACACCTGCGCCTGCCCGGCCTCGACCAGCTTGGGGATGATGTCCCCGCCCACGTCGTGGCGGCTCATGGTGTCCAGCGCGTCCCGCTTGACGATGTCGATGAGCGCGCGCGTGTCGAAGACGTAGTTGCCCATCGAGGCGTAGATCTGGTCGGGCGTGCCGGGCAGGCCGGCGGCGTCCTTCGGCTTCTCCCGGAACGCCGTGACGCTTCGCCCGTCGGGACCGGTCTCGATGACGCCGAACTGGTCCGCCAGCGACAGCGGCTGGCGGATCGCCGCGATCGTGACGCCCGCGCCGGAGGCGATGTGCTGGTCGACCATCTGCCGCGGGTCCATGCGGTAGATGTGGTCGGCGCCGAACACCACGACGTGGTCGGGGCGGTCGTCCTCGATGAGGTTGAGGTTCTGCAGGATCGCGTCGGCCGAGCCGGCGAACCAGTGCGGGCCCAGCCGCTGCTGCGCCGGCACCGGGGTGACGTAGTTGCCCAGCAGGGTCGACATGCGCCACGTACGGGAGATGTGCCGGTCGAGGCTGTGACTCTTGTACTGCGTCAGCACCACGATCCGCAGGTAGCCCGCGTTGGCCAGGTTCGACAGCACGAAGTCGATGAGCCGGTACATGCCGCCGAAGGGCACCGCCGGTTTGGCCCGGTCGGCCGTCAGCGGCAGGAGCCGCTTGCCCTCGCCACCCGCCAGCACCATGGACAGGACCTGAGGCGTCGCCATGGAGCGACGATAACCGCCCAGGTCACCCCCGGAACAGACGTAACGGGATCTTTCGCTTTACGCTACTGGGCATGCGCGTCGATCTGCTCAGCCGTGAGTACCCGCCGGAGGTCTACGGCGGCGCGGGGGTGCACGTGGAGTACCTCGCGCGGGAGCTGCGCGCGCTCTGCGACGTCCGGGTGCACGCCTTCGGCGCCGAGCGCGACGAGCCGGGCGTCTCCAGCCACCGCGTTCCCGGCGGCCTGGAGTCGGCCAACGCCGCACTCCAGGTGCTGGGCGTCGACCTGGAGATGGCCGCCGCCTGCGCCGGTGCGGACCTCGTCCACAGCCACACCTGGTACGCCAACCTGGCCGGGCATGTCGCCAAGCTGCTGCACGGCGTCCCGCACGTCGTCACCACGCACAGCCTGGAGCCGTTGCGGCCGTGGAAGGCCGAGCAGCTCGGCGGCGGGTACGCGATCTCCTCGTGGGCCGAGCGCACCGCCATCCTGGCCGCCGACGCGGTCGTCGCGGTCTCGGCGGGCATGCGCCGCGACGTGCTCGCCTGCTATCCCGAGGTCGACCCCGAGCGGGTCACGGTGCTGCACAACGGGATCGACACGGCGCAGTACGCGCCCGACCTGGGCACGGACGTGCTGGAGCGGTTCGGCGTGGACCCCGGCCGCCCCTCGGTGGTCTTCGTGGGCCGGATCACCCGGCAGAAGGGGCTGCCGTACCTGCTGCGGGCGGCCCGGTCCTTCGACCCGTCCGTGCAGCTCGTACTCTGCGCCGGCGCGCCGGACACCCCCGAGATCGCCGCCGAGGTCGATGCGCTCGTCGACGGCCTCCGCCGCGAACGCCAGGGCGTCGTGTGGATCGCGGAGATGCTGCCGCGCCCGCAGGTCGTCCAGCTGCTCAGCCACGCGAGTGTGTTCGCCTGCCCGTCGATCTACGAGCCGATGGGGATCGTGAACCTGGAGGCGATGGCCTGTGAGGCGCCGGTCGTGGCCACCGCGACGGGCGGCATCCCCGAGGTCGTCGCCGATGGGGAGACCGGGCTGCTGGTGCCGATCGAGCAGGTCGCCGACGGCACGGGCCTGCCGGTCGACCCCGAGCGCTTCGTCGCCGACCTGGCCGAGCGGGTCAACGCGCTGGTCGCCGCGCCGGACCGCGCCGCGATGGGACGGGCGGGCCGCCGCCGGGCGGTCGAGCACTTCTCCTGGCCGCGGATCGCCGAGCGCACCCGGGAGCTGTACGCCCGGCTCACCTGAGCCCCCGGCACACTCTCTAATGTGACGTACATCACGTCCGACTTGTCGGAATTGATTGACCGGGCGGCCAGTTATTCATGGGTGATTGACCGTCCGGCCAGTCAAACGAGACGGAGGTGGCATTCATGAAAGCCTGGACCCGATGGCAGGACTGGGTGGCGTTGGTCGCGGGTCTGTACGCGGCTCTGTCTCCGATCTGGGTCGACACCACGCACGAAGGCGGTGCCGTCGCCTCGCTGATCGTCCTGGGTGCGCTGCTCGTCGTCACGAGCCTCGTCTCCCTCGCCCGCGCGGCCGGTGCCGTGACGGAGTGGCTGATCGCGCTCTGGGGAGTCCTGCTCTTCATCGCCCCCTGGGTGATCACCTACACCGGGCACAGCGGTGCCGCGTGGACCTCCTGGGTCGTCGGTGTCATCGCCGTGCTGGCCGGCCTCAGCGTCGGCGCCACCGGCGAACTGACGCACCGCCGCGCCGTCACTCACTGATCCCCCGACCGACACACGTACGCTGGCGAGGGGCCGGGCAGGCAGCCCGGCCCCTCGTCGTATTCCAGGGGAGGAGTCCTCATGCCCGGCACCTCACGCGTCCGCTCGGCCGAGGACAGCCGCGCGCGCATCCTGGACGCGGCCGAGGCGCTCTTCGCCGAGGAGGGGTACGACGCCACGCCCACGTCGCGCATCGCCGAGCGCGCCGGCGTCTACAAGGGGCTCGTCTTCCACTACTTCGCCCGCAAGATCGACATCCTGCTGGCCCTCGTCGACCGCGTGCCGATCGAGCAGATCGCGTCGCTGGAGGCGGAGGTGGTGCCGGGCGACGTCCCCGCGACCCTGGGCAACGTGGCCGCCGACTTCGACGTCTGGTACACCCGGTCCTCCGGGGCGCGGCTCATCCTGTTCCGCGAGGCGGCCACCCACCCCGAGGTCAGCGGTGCGCTCGCCGAGGTGAACGCCAAGCTCATCGGCCTCGTGCGCCGGGCCATCGAGGGTGCGCTGCCCGACCCCGCCGTGCCCGAGGGCCGCCGGACCGCCGCTGCCACGACCTTCGCCGTCGCCCTGCTCAACCACGCGCACTGGCGTGACGTCGGCCTGCCGACCTTCGACCTCGCCGGCGTCGCCGAACTCCTCGGCGCGGGGCTCACCGCGTAGGGACCGCTCACCGCGGTGACTCCCGAGACGCATCCGCTCGCAGCGGATAACCTGTCACAAGGGGGCGTGAGTTAGGTTGACCTAAGCAACCCATTGAGGAGTCATCGATGGCGAACGATAGACCGGCCCGAAAGGGCAGAAAAGTGACCCGGGCGAAGGTCCTGCGAGTCCAATGGATCACGCCGCACATGATCCGCGTGTTCATCGGCGGTGAGGGCCTGGCCGGCTTCGGCGCGGGCGAGTTCACCGACCACTACGTCAAGCTGCTGTTCCCGGCGCCGGGCGCGACCTACCCCGAGCCGTTCGACATGGACGTCATCCACCGCGACCTGCCCCGCGAGCAGTGGCCCCGCATGCGTTCCTACACCGTACGGAGCTGGGACCCGCACGCGCTGGAGATGAGCATCGACTTCGTCTACCACGGCGACGAGGGCCTGGCCGGCCCGTGGGCCGCGGGCTCCCGGCCGGGGGACGACGTGCTGTTCCTGGGCCCGGGCGGCGCCTACCGGCCGTCGCCGAAGGCCGACTGGCACCTGCTGGTCGGCGACGAGAGCGCCCTGCCGGCCATCGCCGCGTCCCTGGAGGCCCTGCCGCAGGGTGCCCCGGCCCGGGTGTTCATCGAGGTCGCGGGCCCGGGTGAGGAGCAGGAGCTGATCACCCAGGGCGACGCGAAGCTGGTGTGGCTGCACCGCGACGACGCGCCGGCCGGCGACGCGCTGGTCGAGGCGGTACGCGAGCTGGAGTTCCCGGACGGCGACGTGCACGCGTTCGTCCACGGCGAGGCGGGCTTCGTCAAGCGCCTGCGCCGCCACCTGCGCATCGAGCGCGGCATTCCGCTGGAGCAGCTGTCCATCTCGGGCTACTGGCGGTACGGCACCGACGACGAGGGCTGGCGCGCCGGCAAGCGCGAGTGGAACCGCGAGATCGAGGAGGAGGAAGCCGGGAACGCGACCCCCTAGAGGACGAAGCCGTTCGGCAGAGGGTCGGCCGGGTCGAGCAGGTAGTTCGCCGTGCCGGTGATCCAGGCGCGGCCGGAGATCTCCGGGACCACGGCCGCCACTCCGCCGACGCTGGTCGTGTCCACGAGGCGGCCCGTGAAGCGGGTGCCGATGAACGACTCGCTCACGAACTCCGCGCCCAGCGGCAGCTCGCCCCGCGCGTGCAGCTGCGCCATCCGGGCCGATGTGCCCGTGCCGCAGGGCGATCGGTCGAACCAGCCCGGGTGGATGGCCATCGCGTTGCGCGACAGCCGCGCGTCCGAGCCCGGCGCCAGGAACTGCACGTGCTTGCAGCCCGCGATCAGCGGATCGGCCGGGTGCCGCGGCATGCGCTGCTCGTTGATCGCCGCCATGACGGCCAGGCCCGCCTCGAGGATGTCGTCCTTGCGGGCGCGGTCGAAGGGCAGGCCGACGGACGACAGCTCGGCGATCGCGTAGAAGTTCCCGCCGTACGCCATGTCGTACCGCACCTCGCCCAGGCCCGGCACGCTCACCGTCAGGTCGTGGCCGAGGGCGAACGACGCGACGTTCCGCAGCGTGACGCGTTCGGCGTGCCCGTCGCGGACCGCCACCCGCGCCTCCACCAGGCCCGCCGGGGCGTCGAGCCGTACGACGGTCTCCGGCTCGGTGACCTCCACCATCCCGGTCTCCACCAGCACCGTCGCCACCCCGATCGTGCCGTGGCCGCACATCGGCAGGAAGCCGCTCACCTCGATGTAGACCACGCCCCAGTCGGCGTCCGGGCGCAGCGGCGGCTGGAGGATCGCCCCGCTCATCGCCGCGTGCCCGCGCGGCTCGTCGACCAGGAAGCGGCGCAGGTCGTCCAGGTGCTCCACGGCGTACCGCCGGCGCTCGGCCGCCGTCGCACCAGGGATCGGCGCCACCCCGCCCGTGACGACCCGCGTCGGCATGCCCTCGGTGTGCGAGTCGACCGCGCTGATCGTACGGATCGATCTCACCGGGCGGCCCTCCTGCGCTTCTTCGCCAGGGCGGCGATCGCGCGGTCCATGTCGGCCTTGACCTGGGCGCGCTGCTCGCCGTTCAGCGGCCCGCGCGGCGGCCGGCAGGGGCCGCCGTACCTTCCGATCCGGTCCATGCCCAGTTTGATGGCCTGGACGAACTCCGTACGCGAATCCCAGCGGAACGCCGCCACCAGCGGTTCGTACAGGTCCCGCGCCTCCTCCAGCCGGCCCTCGACGCCCAGCTCGTACAGCAGCGCCGACTCGGCGGGAAAGACGTTCGGGAAGCCGGCGAACCAGCCGGTCGCGCCCATGAGCAGGGCCTCCAGCGTCACGTCGTCCGCGCCCGCGACGACCTCCAGGCCCGGCGCCTTCTCCTGGATCTCCAGCACCCGGCGCACGTCGCCGGAGAACTCCTTGACCGCGACGATGTTGTCGATCTGCGCGATCTCGGCCAGCAGGCCGGGCGTCAGGTCCACCTTCGTGTCGATCGGGTTGTTGTAGACCATGACCGGCAGACCGACCGAGGCCACCGCCTCGAAGTGCGCGACGACGTCGGTACGGCTCGCGCGGTACATCGTCGGCGGCAGGCACAGCAGGCCGTCCGCGCCGTCCTCGGCCGCCAGCTCCGCCCAGTGCCGGGCCAGATGCGACCCGGGCGCGTGCACGCCGACCACGACGACGGCCCGGTCACCGACCGCCTCGATCGCCGTACGAGCGACGCGGCGCCGCTCCTCGTCGGTCAGCGAGGAGTACTCGCCGAGCGAGCCGTTCGGGCCGACACCCCGGCAGCCGTTGTCGACCACCCAGCGGCAGTGCTCGGCGTACCGGTCATGGTCGACCGCGAGCCCGGCGGGCGCGGAGGCGTCCTCACGGTAGGGGAGCGCGGTCGCCACGATGACGCCACCGAGCCCTTTGACCTGCTTGGTCACGAGACCTCCTTCATCGGGGGGTGATGAGGTGCGGGTGTTCGGCGGTCCGCTCCCTCACGGGGTGTGCTCCGTCTCGTGGGGCGGGTTCGCCAGCTCGCCGAGCCGGATCGGCCAGGCGACCGGCCGGTGGTGCGGGTTCGTGTCCAGCAGTTCGGCCAGTGTGGGACCGCAGATCCGCGCCTGGCAGGGGCCGAGGCCGGCACGGGTGCCGAGCCGTACGGCGCGGGCGTCGAGCCGCGGCGCGTCGGACCGGGCGGCGTCGCGCAGGGCGCCGTAGCCGGTCTCCTCGCAGCGGCACACGATCGTGTCCG
>NZ_JBHLZP010000030.1:0-44422 GCF_042429965.1 Actinoallomurus acaciae | reverse complement strand
CGGAGCGGCCTTCGCCGCCGCGCCGATCGCCCGGCTCGAGGCACTGCGCGTCGAGGCCGCCGAGGAGCGGTTCGAGGCCGAGATCGCGCTCGGCCACGCCGCGCGCCTCATACCCGAGCTCGAGGAGCTCACCACTCTCCACCCGCTGCGTGAGCGGTTGCGCGGGCAGCTCATGCGGGCCTTGTACGCCGCGGGCCGCCAGGCCGACGCCCTCATCGTCTATGAGGACGCCCGCCGCACTCTCGCCGAGGGCCTCGGCGTGGACCCCTCACCCGAGCTGGCCGCGGTGCACCTGTCGATCCTGCGGGCGGCGCTGGCCGAGCGCCCGCCCGCGCCCTCGCCCTCGCGTGAGCCGGAGCGGCGGAGCAACCTGCCCGCCCAGCTCACCAGCTTCGTCGGCCGTACCGAGGAGATCGAGCGGGTCCGCGCGTTGCTCGCCACCCACCGGCTCGTCACGCTCACCGGCCCGGGTGGCAGCGGCAAGACCCGGCTGGCGGGTGAGACGGCGAGCCGGATGGCCGCCACGTCGCCCGACGGCGTGTGGTTCGTGCCGCTGGCCCCGGTGCGCGGGGCGCTCGATGTGCCGCAGGCCGTGCTCGTCGCGATCGGCATTCCCGAGACGATCCGCCTGCTGGAGACCCGGGAGATCGCCCGTCCGCTCGACCGGCTCGTCGAGCTGGCCACCAAGCGGCTGATCCTGGTGCTGGACAACTGTGAGCACCTGCTCGACGCGGCGGCGACGCTGGCCGACCGCGTGCTGTCCGCCGCGCCGGGCGTACAGATCATCGTCACCAGCCGCGAGCCGCTCGGCATCACCGGTGAGGCGCTGTGCCCGGTGCCCTCGCTGGCGCTGCCGCCCGAGGACGCCGATCCGGACGACGCCCGGGAGTACGACGCGGTGCGCCTGTTCACCGATCGGGCCGCCGCGGTACGCCCCGGGTTTGCGCTGGACGCGACCACGGTCGAGCCGGTCGTGCGCATCTGCCGGGCCCTGGACGGCGCGCCGCTGGCGATCGAGCTGGCCGCCGCGCGGCTACGCGCGCTCACGCCCGCGCAGGTCGCCGACCGGCTCGATGACCGGTTCCGGCTGCTCAACGTCGGCAGCCGCACCGCCCTGCCACGCCACCAGACGCTGCGCGCGGTGGTCGACTGGAGCTGGGACCTGCTCGACGACGCCGAGCGCCGGGTGCTGCGCCGCCTCTCGGTGTTCAACGGCGGTGCGACGCTGGCGAGCGCCGAGGAGGTGCTCGGCGAGGACGTCATCGACCTGATCGCCTCGCTGGTCGACAAGTCGCTGGTCATGGCCACGGGCGAGGCCGAGGTGCGCTACCGGCTGCTGGAGACCGTGCGCGCGTACGCCGCCGAGCGGCTGACCGAGGCCGGGGAGGACGAGCGGTTCCGGGACGCCCACGCCGCGTACTTCCTCCGGCTCGCCGAGCGGGCCGAGCCCGAACTGCGCGGCCACGGCCAGATGTACTGGCTCGAGCGGCTGAACGCCGAGCGCGACAACTGCAACAACGCGCTGCGCCACGCGATCGACACCCGTGACGTGGGGACCGCCGTACGCCTCATCGGGGCGCTGGCCTGGTTCTGGATCCTGTGCGACTACGAGGCCGAGGCCGGGCAATGGGCGGTCGAGGTCTGGGAGCTCGTCGACGACCGCCCGCCGCCGGGTGCCGAGGACGCCTACGTCATCTGCGGTTTCACGGCGTCGCTGGTCCAGGAGATGTCCCGTGAGGGCGGCCCCGATCCAGAGCGCCTGCGCGAGCAGATCGAGAAGGTCATCGCGCTGCGGACGGACGCCTCGACCCATCCCGTCCTGGCACTGTGCCGCCCTCTCGTCGCGATCCTCTCCGGAGACGTCGACCTCGCCCTGCGCGAGCTGGACCTCATCGGGGACCATCAGGACCCGTGGACCAGGGCGGCCGGCCACATCTTCGTCGCGTTCCTGGCCGGGAACGGGGGTGACATCGACCGGTCGGCCCGCGCCGCGGCCGAGGCGCATGCGGGGTTCCAGGAGCTCGGTGACCGCTGGGGGCTCGTCAGCGCCCTGGCGGGCATCGCGGAGGTGCACCTCGCGCGCGGCCGGGCGGAGGAGGCGATCCGCGCGACGGAGGAGGCCTACGGCTACACCGTCTCGGGCATCAGCCCCGACCAGGCCGCGAGCCTCGGGATCCTGCTCGGCCGGGCACGCGCCATGGCGGGCGACTTCGCGGGGGCACGCGCGGACCTGGAGCGCGGCGCGCGGAACGCGGAGCGGATCGCCGAGCACGCCGACGCGGCTCGCGGATGGCTGTTGCTCGGCGAACTCGCCCGGTGGGAGAACGATCTGGAGCAGGCGCGCGAACTCATCGACCACGCGATCGCCCTCATCGAGCCGAAGACGGCGCGACTGGACTTCGGCACCACCGCGGCGATGGTGTTCAGCAAGCGGGGCAGCCTGGCGGAGCAGGAGGGCGACCTCGCCGCCGCGGCGCGGTGGCACGACCGGGCGATGCGTGCGATCGCCGAGATCGTCCAGATGCCGATCGACCGGCTCATCGGCACGCTCGTGCAGGGACTGGCGGCGCTGGCCGCGTCCCGGGGCGAGCACGTGCGCGCCGCCGAACTGCTCGGCGGCGCGCACACCCTCCAGGGCGAACCCGACCCGTGGAACCTGGAGATCGAACGCGCCACGACCGCGGCCCTCGCCGCGCTGGGCCGCGAGGCCTTCGACGAGGCGTACGCCCGTGGCCGCCGCATCACCCGCGACCAGGCCCTGGCTCTCCGCTAGACCTTCCGGCCGTACATCCACACGGCGACGGGGAAGGTCACGACCACGATCCCGGCGGCCCACGCGAGCGTGTACCAGGCGTGGTCGCCGATCGGCCCGCCGACCATCAGCGCCCGCAACGCGTCCGCGAGGTGCGTCACCGGGTTGACCTTCACCCATGCCTGGAGCCAGCCGGGCATGGTCCCGGTGTTGGCCAGCAGGACGCTGCTGCCGAAGGTCAGCGGCATCGCCCAGATGAACCCCAGGCCCTGCACCGTCTCCGGCGACGGCGCCACCAGCCCGACCAGCACCGAGACCCAGCAGACCGCGAAGTAGAACACGTACGCCAGGGCGAACGCCGCCAGCACCGACAGCGGGTTCGTGTGGAAGCGGAAGCCGAGCAGCGACCCGAACGCCACCAGCACCACCATCGAGACGAGGAAGCGGACCGCGTCGCCGATCACCGCGCCGATGAGCGGCGCGGACCGGGCGATCGGCAGGCTGCGGAGCCGGTCGAACACACCCTTGCGGATGTCCTCGCACAGTGACGTGCCCAGGCCCATCGAGGCGAACATCCCCATCTGCGCGACCAGACCGGGCAGCAACTGCTGCAGGTACGCGTGGGTGTTGCCCGCGACCACACCGCCGAAGACGTACAGGAACAGCAGGAGGAACACCACCGGCATCAGCGTGACGTCGATCAGCTTCTCCGGCGAGTGCTTGAGCTGCATGACGTTGCGCCAGGCGAGCGTCAGCCCTCTCTGCAACGTCTGCGCGGGCCCGATCCTCGGCGCGGGCGTCGGCGTCGGGTCGACGGTGATCGCGGTCATTCGTTCTCTCCTTCGGCTTCGGCGTGGTGGCCGGTCAGGCTGAGGAAGACCTCATCCAGGCTGGGCCGGCGCAACGCCAGGTCGGACGCGACGACGCCGGCCTCGTCGAGGCCGCGCACCACCGCGCTGAGCGCCGCCGGGTCGTCCAGCGGCGCGGTGACCAGGCCGGTGTCCTCATCGGCCTCGGGCCGCGCGCCGGTGACCCGGGCGACGACGCCGACGACCTCCGGCATACGGGCCCGGTCCAGCGCCCGTACGGCGAGCGTCTGGCCGCCGACCTTCTCCTTCAGCTCCTCGGAGGTGCCGTCGGCGACCACCCGGCCGCGGTCGAAGACCAGGATCCGGTCGGCGAGCGCCTCGGCCTCGTCCAACTGCTGCGTGGTGAGCAACACGGTCGCGCCGTCGCGCACCAGCTGCCGCACGGTGTCCCAGACGGCGTTGCGCGCCCGCGGGTCCAGGCCGGTCGTCGGCTCGTCCAGGTAGATCACCTGGGGGTCGTTGACGAGCCCGGCCGCGAGGTCGAGCCGGCGGCGCATGCCGCCGGAGTAGTTCTTGGCGGCCCGGCCGCCCGCCTCGGACAGGCCGAACCGGTCGATCAGACTCCGTGCCCGCCGCCGCGACTCGCCCCGGCTGTGGCCGACCAGCCGGGCGATCATGATGAGGTTCTCCAGGCCGGTCAGCTCCTCGTCGACCGAGGCGTACTGGCCGGTCAGGCTGATCAGCCGCCGTACCTGCGCGGCGTCCTTGACCACGTCGAAGCCGCAGACCTCGGCACGGCCCTCATCCGGCTTGATCAGCGTGGCCAGGATCCGCACGGCCGTGGTCTTGCCCGCGCCGTTCGGCCCCAGCACGCCGAGCACGGTCCCGCGGCGCGCGAGGATGTCGACTCCCGCCAGCGCCTGGGTCTCTCCGAAGCGTTTCTTCAGGCCCTCGGCCCGTATCACGTCGTCCATCCGCGTCTTCCCCTAGTTCGGTCTCGTGCGTGCCCACTGTGCACCGGCCACCTGACGCGCCGCGCACATCGCGGTTACGGCCGCTGACACGCCGCTGACACGCCTCGGTCCGGAGAGTGAGCCGTGGCCGGGCCGCGCGAGGGAGGCGGCAGTCCTGACCTGGCCGTACGCTGGACGGTCCCCGAGCCGGAAGGGCGGACGTGAAGTCTCTGCGAGTGCCGCGCGTGGACCTCGCGGTCGGTGCCGTCGTCACCGTCGCGATGGTCGTGCCCGCGTTCGTCCCGTACGTCCAGCCGTGGTGGGTCGTGCTGCTGTCCGTGCTGGGATCGGTGCCGGTGATCTGGCGCCGGACGTTCCTCATCCCCGTCGGTCTGGTGGCGGGCAGCGCGGTCACCGTGCTCGCGCTCGGGCACGAGAGCCTCACGCACCAGTTGCCATGGCTGATGCCGTACGGGCCGCTGGTGTGGACCTACACCTTCGCCGACCTGGCCAAGCCGATCTGGCGTGCGGCCGGCAGCGTGGTCGTGGCGGCCGGGGTGGTCTTCTCCCTGGTCCTGCCGCACGAGAGCTTCGACACCTCCGGCTACGTCATCACCTCCTACGTCGCCGCGTACGCCCTGGGCGTGGGCGCCCGGGCCCACCGCGCGCAGCGCCAGGCCATGGAGGAACGCACACGGCGGCTGGAGGAGGAGCGCGCCGTCGCCGTCGCCGAGGAACGCACGCGGATCGCCCGCGACATGCACGACATCGTCACCCACTCGGTCGGGCTCATGGTCGTGCAGGCCGAGGCGGGCCCGCTCGTCGTGCGCTCGGACCCGGCACGCGCCGACGCGGCCTTCGAGGCGATCGCCGACACCGGGCGTGAGGCGATCGGCCAGCTCCGTCAGATGCTCGGGGCGCTGCGCGGCACGGCCGAGCGCGAACCCCAGCCGGGCCTCGCCGCGACGCCCGGCCTGATCGACCGCGCCCGTCAGGCCGGGCTCGAGGTCCACCTCGAAGAGCAAGGGGCCCGGCGGCCGGTCCCGGCGGCCGTGGACGTCGCGGCGTACCGGATCATCCAGGAGTGCCTGACCAACACGCTGCGCCACGCGGCCGCCCGTACGGTGAGCCTGTGCCTCGGCTGGTCGGACCGGGCCCTGACGATCGAGGTCGCCGACGACGGCGGCGGCGCGCCCGACGTACGCGAGGGCCACGGCATCGTCGGCATGCGCGAACGCGCGGGCGCGTGCGGAGGCACACTCGTCATCGACCCGTACGGTTTCACCGTCACCGCCACCCTGCCGATCGGATAACACGAATGCGTGTGCTCGTCGCCGACGACCAGGACCTGTTCCGCGGCGGTTTCGCCATGATCTTGAATGCGCACGACGACATATCAGTGGTCGGCGAGGCCGCCGACGGCGCCGAGGCGATCGCCAAGGCGGTCGAGCTGGCGCCGGACATCGTGCTGATGGACATCCGGATGCCGAACGTCGACGGGGTGGCCGCCACGGCCGAGATCTGCCGGCGCACATCGGCGAAGGTGCTGGTCCTGACCATGTACGACATCGACGACCACGTCTATGACGCTCTGCGGGCCGGCGCCAGCGGCTTCCTGCTCAAGGACGTCCGGCGCGACGATCTCGTCCGCGCGGTGCGGCTCGTCGCCGCGGGCGAGTCGCTGCTCGCTCCGTCGGTCACCCGGCGGCTGATCGAGGACGTCATACGCCGCGGCAGCCCGCGCCCCGCCCTCAGGAGGCGCCTCGCCGAGCTGACCGACCGCGAGCTCGACACGCTGCGGGGGCTCGCCCGCGGCCGGTCCAACAGCGAGATCGCCGCCGAGCTCGTCGTCAGCGAGCACACCGTGAAGACGCACGTGAGCAACGTGCTGACCAAGCTGCATCTGCGCGACCGGGCGCAGGCCGTGGTGTTCGCCTACGAGTCCGGCCTGGTCGTCGCGGGCACGGACTGACCTCACTCGTACGGGTGGCCGCGGGTTCACCCGTACCGGCGATCCGGTGGAGCGGTCGCCTCGCGTTGGCTCGGTGCGGTCAACGCGAGAGGAGATCTCATGTTCCGCCGTATCCGGATCGCCGGGATCGCGGCCGCGCTCGTCGCGGCCGCGGCGTGTGGCGCGCCGTCCGCCTCAGCGCACCCGCGCTCGGGCTGCACGACCAAGACCTCGCTGGGGATCGTCGGCGGCACCGCGCGGGCCAGGATCTGCGCCTTCCGCGGCGTCCCGTACGCCGCGCCGCCGGTCGGCGACCGCAGGTTCCGCCCGCCCCAGCCCGTACCGCCCTGGCGCGGGACGCTGACGGCCGACGACGACAAGCGCGTGTGCCCGCAGGACCGCGACCAGCTGTCGGAGGACTATCCCGACCAGCGGCAGGTCTACACGGACGAGGACTGCCTCTACCTCAACGTCTGGACGCCGCGTCCCGACCGCGCCAAGCGTCCCGTGATCGTTTTCATCCACGGCGGCGCCGCGCGTTTCGGCACCGCCAACGAGCCGCGCTACGACGGGACGAAGCTCGCCACGAGCGGAGACGCCGTGGTGATCTCGCTGAACTACCGGCTCGGCGTGTTCGGCTGGACGGAGCTCGGTGGTGTGGATCCGTCCTACCGGGGCTCGGGCAACAACGGGCTGCGCGACCAGATCGCGGCGCTGACCTGGGTGCGCCAGCACGTCGCCGACTTCGGCGGCGACCCGTCCCAGGTGACGGCCGTCGGCGAGTCGGAGGGTGCGTTCTCGCTCAGTGCGATGCTCGCCACCGACCATCCCGAACGGCTGTTCCGCCGCGTCATCCTGGAGAGCGGCAACGGGTCGCTGGTGCACTCCGCGGCGTTGGAGCGCAAGCTGGCGGCCTCCTTCCCGGTCAGGAGCATCGCCAGGCTCAAGGCGATGTCGACCACGGAGCTGATCGACCTTGGGAACAAGGCGGCCGCGTCCCTGCCCGGCTCCGCCGGCGGCGCCCTGTACTTCGGTCCGTACGTCGACGGCACACTCGTCCGCGACTCGGTGACCAGGCGTGTGGCGGCCGGCAACGCGCGTGGCGTCGACCTGCTCATCGGCACGAACAAGGACGAGATGAACTTCTTCGGTCAGTACGACCCGCATGGGCTGGACCGGCTCGCCGCCGAGTACGACGGCTTCTTCCCGCCCCGGCTCGCCGCGCGCCGCCCGCGGATGACCGCGGTCTACCGCAAGGGGCGTACGGCGCGGGACGCGGCACTGGCGATGTTCACCGACCAGGGCCTCCGGGTACCGGCGACCCGGCTCGCGGCGGCGCAGAGCCGGTGGCGTCCGACCTACGTGTACGAGTTCGGCTGGCGTCCCCCGAAGGGCGTGGGCGCGGTGCACACGATCGAGTTGCCGTTCGTGTTCGGCACGCTCCGCTTCACCGGGATCGAGGGCGGTGCCGAGGCGCTGAAGACGGACCGGGCCCGGCTGACCCGCCTGTCGGGCCAGATGGTCGACGCCTGGACCTCCTTCGCCCGCACCGGTGACCCGAACGCCCGTCGTAGGGTCGCGCGGCCGTCGTGGCCCGCCTACCAGGTGCCCCGGCGCACCACGATGATGTGGAGCCTCCACCCGGGGACCGCCGATGACCCGCGGGGCGCCGAACGCGCCCTGTGGAACGGCTACCCCTTCGACGCGTTGGACATGTGAGGCCGGGGACCCCGCTCAGCTCGCGCGTTCGCCCGACTCGGGGACCTGGGCCGGCTCCCGGTCGCCGGTCAGCTCGGCGATCTGGGCGAGGGTCTCCTCGTCCAGGGGAACCTCCGGCTGCGGCGGGAGCCAGCCGGCCTCCGGGTCGTAGCTGCGGATGACCTTCGCCGGCACACCGGCGATGACACTGTGGTCGGGGAACTCGCCGCGGACGACGGCGCCCCCGGCCACCACGACGTTCCGGCCCAGGCGGGTGCCCGGCAGGATGATCGCTCCGGTGCCGAGCCAGCAGCCGGAGCCGATGACGACGGCGTCGTTGACCGGCCACTGCCGCCCGACGGGGGTGTCCGGGTCGGTGTAACCGTGGTTCTGGTCGGTGATGTAGACGTACGGGCCGGTGAAGACGTCGTCGCCGATCTCGATCGACTTGTGCCCGACGATGTGGCTGCCCCGGCCGATGGAGCAGGCCTTGCCGATGGTCACGATCGGATCCGGGCCCAGGTCGAGGCCGGGCACGAACCCGGCCGAGAGCGTGACGTGGACGCCGATGAGGGTGTGGTCGCCGATGCGGATCCACGGCTCGCCGTAGATCGCGCCGGGCGGAAAGCCGATGCACGCGCCTTCACCGAGGTAGCCGAACCGCCGGCCGGCCGGGGTGCTCGGTGAGATCTCGGCATGGGCGCGCAGCCACTCCCAGACCCGGTGCAGCACCACCGCGATGACCCTGCGGCTCGTGGCGCTGAGCGAGGATCTAAGCGACATGAGTCAGACGGTACAGGGAACCCGAATGTGATTCGCCCCATGTTGACCGGTTTCGGAACGCCGACGGGCCCGGCCAGTGTGCTGGCCGGGCCCGGTCGACGGTGAGGCGCTCAGCTGTTGCTGTGAGCACGGTCGGAGTCGGAGTTGTCCGACGCCGACGGAAGGTGCTCGGGGGAGGTCGCCTCCTCGGTCGGCCGCGACGCGCTACGGCGTGTCGCGATCGCGCCGGCGGCGCCCACGGCGCCCCCGACGAAGAGGAGGGCCGCGGCGAGGCCGCGGCGACGCTTCGGAACGCCCGGCTCGACCCGATCGGCCGTACGGTGGAGGAGCGCGCCGACACGCGGCCCGACCTCCTGCTCGAAGTAGTGACCGGCCTGGTCGATCCGTGGCGCACTCCAATGACGTGCGATCTTCATCTTCTTCGCGGCCATCTTCTGCGCCTGGCGAGTGGTGGGGCCCACCCGCTGCGCCGCCTGACGGGCACCTTCGGCAACCCTCTCCTGAACGTCCTGCAGACGCGCGCTGTCGATGTTCACCTGCGGCATCTTCCGGCTCTTGTTTCGTAGGGACATCCTGCCCTCCGTCATATGCGGTCTCGTCGGACTCTGTTCCCACGACAAGCGATGTCAATCGCCGATCTGACAGGATGCGTCACGCGGGGGTACACGCACCTGTGTCCCTTGTGAACATCGGATTCGATACGAGGAGGAGTCTTCGTGGCTGAAGACCTCACCGCGACGCTGCGCACGACGATGGGCACCATCGTGCTGCGTCTTTTCCCTGACCGCGCGCCGAAGACGGTGCAGAACTTCGTCGGCCTCGCCGAGGGCACGATCGAGTGGACCGACCCGCGCACCGGCCAGCGGACGAACAACCCGCTGTACAACGGCACGATCTTCCACCGGGTGATCGACAACTTCATGCTCCAGGGCGGCGACCCGCTCGGCAACGGACGGGGCGGCCCGGGCTATGAGTTCGAGGACGAGGTCCACGCGGACCTGCGCTTCGACCGCCCGCACCTGTTCGCGATGGCCAACGCGGGGCCGGGCACCAACGGTTCGCAGTTCTTCATCACCGTCGTGCCGACGCCGCACCTCAACGGCCGGCACACGATCTTCGGCGAGGTGATCGAGGGCGCCGACGTCGTCGACGCGATCGCCAAGACCGAGACCGACCGCGGCGACCGGCCCGTCAAGGACGTCGTTCTGGAATCGGTGACCATCGACCGTCGTTAGACAGGTACCGACACGCAGAGGAAGACGACGATGAGCAGCGACACACCGCACGCTCCTCAGGCTCCGCAGGTTCCGACGTGCTACCGGCATCCGGGCCGTGAGACGTATGTCAGCTGCACACGCTGCGAACGTCCCATCTGCCCCGACTGCATGCGCGACGCCTCCGTGGGCCACCAGTGCCCTGAGTGCGTGCGGGACGGCAACCGTACGGTGCGCGAGGCGCGTACGGTCTTCGGCGGGCGTGTCGCCACCCGGCCGGCCGTGACCCTGACGCTGATCGCGATCAACGTCCTCGCCTACGTCGGTGAGCTGGCCTCGCCGAGCTTCGTCGACCGGTTCGAGATGCTGGGCGTGCTGAAGACGCAGTTCGGCCAGGTCATTCCGGGCTACGGCGTCGCCGAGGGCGAGTGGTACCGCCTGATCACCGCGGCGTTCCTGCACGTCCCGCTGAGCCAGGGCACGTTCGGCATCACCCACATCCTGTTCAACATGTGGGCGCTGTGGGTGCTCGGGCCGCAGTTGGAGCAGGTGCTCGGCCGGCTGCGGTTCACGGTGCTCTATGTGCTGTCGGCGCTGGGCGGCAACGTCCTGCTCTTCCTGGTCGACCCGGGCCAGCCCGCACTGGGCGCCTCGGGTGCCATCTTCGGCCTGTTCGCGGCGTTCTTCGTGGTCGGACGCCGCCTGGGGGTGGACACCAGGGGCATCGCCTTTCTCATCGTGATCAACCTGATGTTCACGTTCACCTTCTCGGGCATCTCCTGGGAAGGGCACGTGGGCGGGCTGATCACCGGCGCGGTGCTGGCCGTGGCATTCGCGTACGCACCCCGGGGACGGCAACAGGCCGTCCAGGTGGCGGCGTCCGCGATCGTCGCGGCGGTCCTCATCGTCCTGACCGTCATCCAGACCACCGCGTTGACCGCCTGACGAACGATCGACGAAGGCCCCGCCGGTTCGCCCGGTCGGGGCCTTCTCAGGTCCAGGGTCAGCGGTGCCGGTGAAGGAGGGCAGGCGTAATCCACAGGGTCATCCACAGCATGTGGAAAACCCTGTTGGGTGACGGCGGTGCCGTCGGGGAACTTCGGGCTTTCGCTCCGGCCTTGTCGTGATCCGCGGGCGCTCCGTTGCGCCGTGCGCCGTCACCGTGCCGGGTACGGGATTCAGCGCGCGTATGTTGTCGAGCATAGCCATGCTTTGTCCTGGCCGCAGGGAGATCGGCGAGATATCCCGCTCGATCCGATGCGACCTCAGGGGCAGCGGCCCGTACGGCCGGCCACCACCCCGCTCCGTCTCAGCGGTCCTGTGGATAACGTTGTGGGGAACTCGTCAACGCCAGCGCGTTGAAAGGATCACACCGACAACGATCACCCCGAAGCCGATCAGCAGGTTCCAGTTGCTGAGCGAGGTGATGAGCGGGATCGTCGCGCTGACGCTCGCCGTGACGTAGTAGACGGCGATCCAGGCCAGGCCCAGCAGCCAGCAGCCCACCATGGTCGGCACCAGCCACCGCGGGCTGACCGCGACCTTCTGGGACCGCTGCGGCGGAGTGTAGACGGCCTTCTTGCGTACCTTCGACTTGGGCACGGTGGGTCTCTCCTCGGGGCGGGCATGGCCTGACGCCGACCCGCGCATGGGTCAGTTTGTCGGTTAGCGTAGTCGCTGGTGAGCAGCGTACGACCATAACACTGGCAGTGGGGGGTGACGATGGGGGTAAAACCCCGGCCAAGGGCCCTGACCTGGCGTCATGCCATTCCGGCCCTCACGCTTTTCGCCGGCACTCTCTTCGCCGCCAGCGCCAGCACCGCCCGTGGCACCGACCTCCGCGGCGGCGACCGCACGCGCGTCACCGAACTGATCGCGCAGGAGCAGCGCGGCTACCAGCAGGCCCAGGGCACCTACCAGCGCCTCCACCGGCAGGTCGACGAGCTCGGCCGGGAGGCCGGGCGGCGCGACGCCGGTGTACGCACCGAGCAGCAGGAGGCCGATCGGCTCGCCGCGCTGTCCGGGTTCACCCCCGTGAGCGGCCGGGCCGTCCGCGTCTCGCTGAACGACGCGCCGCACGACCGCCGCGTGCCCGGCGACCCCAGCCCCGACGATCTCGTCGTCCACCAGCAGGATGTGCAGGCCGTGGTCAACGCGCTGTGGGCCGGCGGCGCCACGGCCATGCAAATAATGGACCAACGGCTGATCTCCACCAGCGCCGTCCGCTGCGTAGGCAATACGCTCATCCTGCAGGGAGTCGTCTACTCGCCGCCGTTCCGCATCACCGCCACCGGCGTCCCCGAGCGGTTGCGCGCGGCACTCGACGCCTCGCCGGAGATTCAGATCTACCGACAGTACGTCGACGAATACGGACTCGGGTACACGGTGAAAACCCTCCAGAAGACGACGTTGCCCGCCTACACCGGCAACGCGACGCCCAAGTACGCCACGGAGACCGCCGGTGCGGATACTCATCCGTAGCATCGGCGAGCTGTGCATCACGGCCGGCCTCGTGGTGCTGCTCTTCGTCGCGTACGAGCTGTGGGGCACCGGCGCCTATACCCAGGCGGCCCAGCACAAGCTGGACGACGAGCTCACCCGCTCGTGGAACGCGGGGCCGAAGGCCGGCGCCGGCAAGGTCACCACCGAGCGCGTTCGCCTCGGGCACGGCCTCGCCCTCATCCGCATCCCGCGGCTCGGCAAGAGCTTCCGTTACGTCATCATCGAGGGCGTCTCCGTCGCCGACCTGCGCAAGGGGCCCGGTCACTACCCCGGCACCGCGATGCCCGGCCAGATCGGCAACTTCGTGGTCTCCGGCCACCGACCTACCTCGCGCCCTTCAACAAGCTCGGTGACCTGCACGCCGGCGACAAGATCCTCATCGACACCCGCGCCGGCCAGTACGTCTACAAGGTCACCTCGACCAAGGTCGTCCAGCCCAGTGACATCTCCGTGGCCGCGCCGGTGCCCGAGCATCCGAAGGCCAACCCGACCAAGCGGCTCATCACGCTGACCACCTGCAACCCGAAGTACTCCGCGGCCCAGCGGCTCATCGTCTTCGGCCAGCTCGTCTCGTCGACGCCGCGAGTGAAGGAGGCGAGCTCTTAGATGTACGCCTGGCTCTGGCGCCATCTGCCCGGCGACCGGCTCCAGCGGACCGGCCTCGTCCTGGCCGCACTGGTCGTCCTGGGCGTGCTGCTCTGGTACTTCCTCTTCCCCTGGGTCGAGCCGAAGCTCCAGTTCGACCACGGCACGGTCGGGGGCGGCGCCTCGGCTCCGGCGAGCCCGGGTCCATGATGTCCGTCGCACGCCGGGTGCTGGTCGTGGACAACCAGGACAGCTTCGTCCACACGATCGTGTCCTACCTGCGCGAAATGGGCGCCTACTGCGTCGTACGCGACCGGTCCGAGGTGGCACCCGGCGACGTGGAGGCCTTCGACGGCGTGCTGCTCAGCCCCGGCCCCGGACGCCCGGAGGACACCGGGGTCTGCCTGGACATCGCGGCGCAGGCCCGGCGGCCCGTGCTCGGTGTCTGCCTCGGCCACCAGGTGATCGCCACCGTTCACGGCGGCACGGTGCGCCGTGCGCCGGAGGTCGTACACGGCTACACCAGTGACATCCGCCACGACGGGGCCGGGGTGTTCCGCGAGCTGCCGGATCCGCTGACCGTCACGCGTTACCACTCGCTGGCGCTGGACCCCGCGACCGTACCGGCCGACCTCATCGTCAGCGCCCGCACACTCGACGGCGTGATCATGGGGATACGCCACCGGAGCGCGCCGGTGGAGGGGGTCCAGTTTCACCCCGAGTCGGTGCTCAGCACGGCCGGCCACGAACTTTTTGCGAATTGGCTCGTACACGCTCTGTGAGAGTCGCAGGTCGCCGGTCCGTAGGGAAAAGACGGGTAAAAGAATGCTCTCGGCGGGTGTAACGCCAAGGATGGTGAGCCTGATTCCACCAATGAGGGCTTCCGCCGTTGCCCCCGAGCGGCGGAGGCCCTCCTTTCATGTCCGGGCACGGCCCGGGCATCCCACCCGACATGACGAGACCCCCGCACGCATGGCGTGTGGGGGTCTCGTCGTCGCGGCCTAGTTGTTGTTGTTGCCGCCGCCGCCCCATGGCGGGGTCGGCACCCCGGACCCCGGCGGCGTCGGCTGGTCCTGCTGCGCCCGGCTGACGGTCAGTGTGACCGTGCTGCCGCGGTTGGCCGTCTCGCCCTCGCTCGGCGTCTGCTGCATGACCTGGCCGTCCGGCTGGCCGGCCCCGACGTCGACGTAGTTGATGGAGACCCGGAAGCCGTGGCTGCGCAGATCGGACTTCGCGTCGTCGACCGACTTGCCGACCTCGTTGGGGACCAGCGTTTTGCCCGGGCCGCTGGAGATGTACAGCGTCACCTCGGTGCCCTTCTCCGCCTTGGTGCCACTCGCGGGGTCCGACTTCACGACGCTGCCCTTGGGCACCGTGGTCGAGGAGATCGTCTGCGTCGACCCGGCCTTCAGACCGGCGCTCTCCAGCGCGGACTTGGCGTCATCCTCGCTCATGCCCTTGACCGAGGGCACCGTGACCCTGGCCTTGCCCAAGGAGACCGTGAGAGTGACCTGCGTGGTCGCCACCTTCGTCTTGTCGATCTTGGTCTGCGGAGCCGGGTCGACGTCGAGCACCTGGTTCTTGTCGGCGCTGTCGTCGGTCTTGTGCTTGATCTTGATGTTGCTCTCGACGAAGCCCAGCCCGACCAGCTCCTGCTTGGCGGTCGTCTGGTCGCTGCCGACGATGTCGCTCGGCATGGCGATCTGGTTGCTGTTGTCCGCGCCGCCGCCACCACCGCTGAACATCATGTAGAGCGCGACGATCGCGCCGACGGCGAGGACGCCCACGAGCGCCCACAGCGCGATCTTCTTGCCGTTGCCCTCCTCGCGCTCCGGCTCGGCATACTGCGCCGGCGGCAGGTCGTACCCCATCGTCGACGAGGGGCGCATCGCCTGCGTGCGCGGGTTGCCCTGCATGACCTGCGTGCCGGCGTTCATCGCCATCGTCGGCGCTGCGACGGGCATGCCCTGTGACGCCCGCTGGATGTCGGCCCGCATCTCCGCCGCGCTCTGGTAGCGGTAGTTCGCGTCCTTCGTGAGCGCCTTCATGACGATCGCGTTGGCGTACTGCGGGATCGACGGGTCGAGCTGCGACGGCGGGATCGGTTCTTCCCGTACGTGCTGGTAGGCGATGGCCACCGGCGAGTCGCCCTGGAACGGCGGACGGCCGGTCATCAGCTCGAACAGCACGCAGCCCGTGGAGTAGATGTCGCTGCGGGCGTCGACCCGCTCACCGCGGGCCTGTTCCGGCGAGAGGTACTGGGCGGTGCCGATGACCTGCGCCGTGGCGGTCATCGTGGCCGCGGAGTCGGCGAGCGCGCGCGCGATGCCGAAGTCCATGACCTTGACCTCGCCGCTGGTGGTCAGCATGACGTTCGCGGGCTTGATGTCCCGGTGCACGATGCCGCCGCGGTGGGAGTAGTCGAGGGCGCGCAGGATGCCGTCGGTCATCTGCAGGGCGCGGTCCGGCGCGATCCGGTGCTCCTCCTGGAGGACGTCACGGAGGGTGCGGCCCTCGACGTACTCCATGACGATGTAGGGCACCGGGTTGTTGTCGAGCATGTCCTCGCCGGTGTCGTACACGGCGATGACGGACGGGTGGTTCAGCGACGCCGCGGACTGGGCCTCCCGGCGGAACCGGGCCTGGAACGTCGGGTCGCGGGCAAGGTCAGACCGGAGTGTCTTGATCGCCACCACGCGGTCGAGGCGAAGGTCGCGAGCTCGGTAGACCTCGGCCATGCCGCCACGCCCGATGACACCATCGAGTTCGTAGCGGCCACCGAGTAGCCGAGGCTGAGTCATATCTGGCACTTTCCCTAGTCGTTCACGCCCTGCCCTCAGAACCTAGCGCGCCGTCGGCACTGCTTGACGGTGTCGGGTCCGGAGAACTCGGCGACGATGGTGTCACCGGCGGTGTGGGCGTCCGCTTTGGGGGCTTAGGTGTCGGGGTCGGGTTGGTTGACGGCGCCGATGTCGAGGAACTCGGCGATGGGAAGGGGTACGAGTCCGTGGGGGCGGGCTCGGAAGGCTCAGGCTGCTGAGACGGTACAGCGTCCGGCTCGCTGCTGTACGGCCCGGTCGACGCGGGACTGTCCGCGGGCACGACCCGGTTGCCGTCCACGAGCTTAGTGTGGCCGGAACTCTTCAACAGGGCGGTCGCCGCGAACACCCCCGTGGCCACGAGGATCACCGCGCACGCGATCGCCGCGACCAGTACGTTCGTGCGGCGGCGCCTGCCGGCCTCGCCCGCCGCGGGCCGCGTCTCATCGAAGAAGTCGGCCTCTTGCGCCTGGGCGTGCACATCGTCGGCCGGCACGACCTCGGTCGCGGCTCCCATTTCGGTGCCGACGGCACCGCCGCCCGACAGCCGCAGCCGGTGTGCCTGCTCGGCCACCTCGTGCGCGCCGACCGGACGGTCTTCGGGCTCCTTGGCCATCATCGCGCTGACCAGGCCGCGTACGGCCGGGGGAACGTCGGCGGGCAGCGGCGGCGGGTCCTCGCGGACGTGCATGAGGGCCAGCGCGATCGGGGTGTCGGCGGCGAACGGCGGCATGCCCGCCAGGCACTCGTACGCCACGACGCCCAGGGAGTACAGGTCGGAGGCCGGGGTGATGCGGCGGCCGGTCGCCTGCTCGGGCGAGACGTACTGCGCGGTGCCCATCACCTGGCCGGTCTGGGTCATCGTGGCCGACCCGCCGCCCCGGGCGATGCCGAAGTCGGTGATCTTCACGACGCCGTCGCCGGTGACCATGAGGTTCGCCGGCTTGATGTCGCGGTGGATGATTCCGGTGGTGTGGGCGATGTTCAGGGCGCGGGCCGCCTGGCCGATGATGTCGAGCGTGGTCTCCGGGCTGAGACGGCCCTCGACGGACAGGATCCGCGACAGCGTCTCGCCGTTCACCAGCTCCATCACCAGATAGGCCAGTTCGTCCTGCTCGCCGTAGTCGTAGACCTGGGCGATGCCGCTGTGCTGCAACGACGCCGCGAACCGCGCCTCGGCGCGGAACCGGTCGCGGAAGCTCTCGTCGGAGAAGTACATCTCCTTGAGGAGCTTGACCGCGACCGGGCGGCCGAGCAGCTCGTCGGTGGCCTTCCAGACCTCGCCCATGCCGCCGGAGGCGAGGCGCTCATCGAGGCGGTAACGGTGGTTGAGGACGAGGGGGGTCATGAGCGCTCCTCCATCGGGGAGAGCGACCGCGGTGGCGCGTCCTTGATTCCCTCGCTGCGCTCGGTCATAGGCCCTCCTGCGTCGGAGGGAGTGACCACAGGGGCGCGTCTTCCGATTCCCTCGCTGCGCTCGGTCATGGGGCTAGAGCACCGCCTGGACGATTCTCAACGCGGTCGGCGCGGAGTTCTGCGCACCGCTGGACTGCTCGCTGCCCTCGGTGACGACCGCGAAGGCGACCTTCGGGTTGTGCTGGGGAGCGAAGCCGACGAACCAGTCGTCGTAGTAGCCGTTGCCGGTCTCGGCGGTGCCGGTCTTACCGGCGATGTCCTGCCCGCCGACCACGGACGCCGCGGTACCGGACTGCACCACCTGCCGCATCATCTCCTGCAGCTGGCTGGCCGTGTTCGCGCTGATCGGCTGGCCCAGCACCTGCTCCTGCGCGGTGGCCAGCTCGGACTGGTCCGGCGCGGTGACCCGCTTGACCAGGTACGGCTTCATCTGCTTGCCGTTGTTGGCGACCGCCTGGGCCACCATCGCCATCTGCAACGGTGTCACGGTGACGTCGCCCTGGCCGATGCCGGACATGGCCAGCTTGTCGCCGCCCATGGGCTTGGTCGGGTAGAGCGCGCTCGCGCTGCTCATGCCCGGCTCGACCTGGAACGGCTTGTCGAAGCCGAACTTCTTGGCCTGCGCGAGGAGCTTGTCCTGGCCGAGCGTTCCGGCCAGGCGGGCGAACGTGGAGTTGCAGGACGCCGCGAAGGACTGGATCAGCTGCGGGGACCCGTTGCACTTCTGCTCGTCGCCGTCGGCGTTGTGCAGCGTCTGGCCCGACTCGGGCAGGTGGAACTCGCTGGCGTCGAACGGGGAGTTCGCATTCATCCCACCGCTCTCAAGGGCGGTCGCCGTGTCGACGATCTTGAACGAGGAGCCCGGGGGGAACGTCTCGTTCATCGCCTTGTTGAGCATCGGGTTGCCCTTTTGCCCCTGCAACTGGGTGGACGCCTTGGCCGCCTTGGCGCTGTCGTGGGTGGCCAGGTCGTTGGTGTCGTACGACGGGAAGGAGGCCATCGCGAGGATGGCCCCGGTCTTGACGTCGATGGCGACCGCGGCGCCACGCCGGCCGCTGATGGTGGCCTGACGGATGCCGTCGTAGGCCGCCTGCTGTGCCTTCGGGACGATCGAGGTCTGCACCGTCGCGCCCGCGGCCTTCTTGCCGACCAGCATGTCGAACCAGTTGCGCACGGTCAGCCGCTTGTCGGTGCCGTCGAGCAGGCCGTTGTAGCCGCCCTCGATGCCGGTGCGGTTGAACGGGCTCAGGAAGCCGGTGATCGGGGAGTACAGGGCGCCCTGCCGGTAGACGCGCTGGTACTCCTTCTTGTTGATCTTTTTGGAGGAGGCCAGGGTCACGCCGCCGGCGGTGATCGGGCCGCGGTTGTGCTGCCACTGCGCGGTGAACTGCCGGTTGTTCAACGGGTCGCTCTTGAGCTTGTCCGCCTGCGAACCCTGGATGTAGTTCACGTTGATCATCAAGATGACGAGCAACGTCAGAGCTGCGATCGCCACCCGGCGAAGAGGCTTGTTCACGCGGTGTTCACCACCTGGGTCATTCCCTCGTCCTGGATGGGCTGCGGTGCCGGACGCCGTGCCGCGTCACTGATGCGGATCAAGATGGCGATCAGGATCCAGTTGGCGAGGAGCGACGAACCTCCCTGCGCGAGGAACGGCGTGGTGAGACCGGTCAGCGGGATGAGCCGCGTGACGCCGCCGACGATCACGAAGACCTGCAGCGCGAACACGAACGACACACCGCCGGCGAACAGCTTGGCGAAGTTGTCCTTGGTGGCGATCGCGGCCTTCATGCCGCGCTGCACGATCAGCGCGTACACGAGCAGGATCACCATGAGGCCGGTGAGCCCGAGCTCCTCACCGAAGGACGTGAAGATGAAGTCGCTGTAGGACAGCGGCGTGCGCCACGGCTCACCCTGGCCCATGCCGGTGCCGAGCACGCCGCCTTGGCCCATCGAGAACAGGCCGCGCATGAGCTGGCCGCTGTCGGCGATGTACTGGCCGCCGTGGGCGGCGCAGGTCTGGGCCATCTGGTTGTGGATGACACCGTTGATCTTGCAGCCGCCGTCGAAGTACGGCGTGGGGTCCAGCCAGGTGTCGATCCGCTGGGCCACGTGCGGGATCAGCGGCGCCATCAGGCAGGCGCCGGCGAGCAGCAGCAGGCCGATCGCCACCCACTCGAAGCGCTCGGTGGCGATGTAGAGCATGCTCACGAACAGGCCGAAGAACAGGATCGCGGTGCCGAAGTCGTTCTCCAGGGCCAGCACGCCGAGGCAGATCACCCAGATGACCAGGATCGGGCCCAGGTCGCGGCCGCGCGGCAACTTGATCGGCCCGAACTCCTTGCCCACGGTCGACATCGCCTGGCGCTTGTTGACCAGGTAGCCGGCGAAGAACGCCACCAGCGCGAGCTTGGAGAACTCACCGGGTTGGATCGACATCGAGCCGATCCGGATCCAGATCTTGGCGCCCATCGCGCCACTGATCGAGGAGGGCAGGAAGCCCGGCAGCGCGAGGAAGAACAGGCCGAGGGCGCCGATCGTGTAGATGTAGCGCTGCACGACCTTGACGTCGCGCAGCACCAGCAGCGTGACGGCGAAGAAGATGATGGCGAGCGCGGTCCACTCGAGCTGGTTGGTGGTCGAGGGCCCGATGTAGGAGTAGCTCTTGCCGGCCGCGATGGTGGCCTTGGCGTCGGCACTGGTCTTGAGGTCCAGCCGGTAGATCATGGCCAGGCCGATGCCGTTGAGGAACACCGCCAGCGGCAACAGCAGCGGATCGGCGTACGGCGCGAAGCGCGCCACCACGACGTAGGCGCCCGCCGCCAGGATGCCCAGGCCGATCCCGTAGCCGTACATGCCGGCGGGCAGCGATCCGTCGCGCGCCAGTCCGACCTGAGCGAACCCCGCGACCGTGATGACCATCGCGAAGACGAGCATCCCGAGCTGGGCGCTGCGCCGGGGGCGCGTCGCGACGGGGATGCCTGCTTCGTTGGTCGATATGGCGCTCATGAGTGTTTATCCGGCTGCGGGCAACCCGGCAGCGAAGTGGGGTGGCGGGTGCACTGCAACGCCTCGTCACGCAGCTGCTGGACCTTGTCGCGCGCGTGCTCCAGGTCGGGCAGCGTGATCCCCTTCTGGACCTGCTGCTTGGACTTCGAGGTCAGGGAGCTCGTGTGGAGCTTGGGGTTGGAGGTCTCGACCACCTTGTTGGCGCAACCCACGTCCTGCTGTTCGCGGCCCTTCCAGATGGAGACCACGCCCTTGCCATCCTCGGCGACCGAGGTGCGGCAGACCTTGCCGCGCAGGTTGTCGATGGTCCTGCGGGCGCTCGCCAGGCTGCCGAGGTTGTCGATGGTCTTGCGCACCGATGACTGGGCGTCGGGAGTGAGGTCGTCCACCTTGAGGTCCGAACGCTCCTTCAGGTGGGACAGCTTCTGCCCGAGGACCTTGTCGTTCATGCCCTGGAAGATCACCACTTGGCCGTTGTCGGCGGCGACGTAGTACTGCCCCTGCACGCTGCTCCAGGCGACGTACGATCCGCCCGCCACCAACAGGACCAGCACGACCGCGATCCCGAGCAGCCAGGGCCACCGGCGGCGCGGGCGCATCTGGGTCAGCTGCAGGGCGTCGTCGGCCTGGGGCGGCACCGCCTGTATGTCGGCGACGGTCACCGCCGCGCCGGCCTGCTGCGGCTCTCCGCGCAGCGCCGCGGCGCGGTGGGCCGGAGACTCACCGGCCATCGCGCCGCCGGGAGCGCCGCCCGGGTTGTCCGCCTCGCCGCGGGTGCGGGTGGCGTTGTGCGCCGCGCCGGCCACGATGGGGTTCTGCGGCGGCCCGGGGGGCTGCTGCTCCAGCTCCACGACGTCGGCGACGACGCAGGTGATGTTGTCCGGCCCGCCGCCGCGGTTGGCCAGGTCGATGAGCTGGCGTACCGCCTGCTCCGGCTCGGCGACGGAGCTCAGCGCGTGGTGGATCGTCTCCGCGGTCACCACCGAGCACAGCCCGTCGGAGCACAGGAGATAACGGTCGCCGAGCTGCGCCTCGCGCAGCGACACGTCGGGCTCGACCTCGCCACGGCCGTCGAGCGCGCGCAGCAGGAGGGAGCGCTGAGGGTGAGAGGCCGCCTCGTCGAGGCTGATCCGGCCCTCGTCGACCAGGGACTGGACGAGCGTGTGGTCGTGCGTGATCTGGAACAGCTCGCCGTTGCGGAGGAGGTACGCCCGCGAGTCGCCGATGTGGACGAGGGCCATCTGCCGGCCGTTCCAGAGCATCGCGGTGAGCGTCGTGCCCATGCCCTGCAGGGACGGGTCGCCCTCCACGATGCTGTGCAGCGTCTCGTTCGCGCGGTGGACGGCCTGTTCGAGCACGCCGACGATCTCGTTCGCCGGGATGTCGAGGTCGAGTGGCTTCAGGGTCTCGATCGCCGCGGCACTCGCGATCTCGCCGCCGACGTGCCCCCCCATCCCGTCGGCAACGGCCAGAAGCCGCGTACCGGCGTACGCGGAGTCCTCGTTGCCCTCCCGGAGGAGGCCGACGTCCGATCGTGCGGCGAAGCGTATTCCGATTGTCATTTGCGCAGCTCTATGACAGTTTTCCCGATTCGAATCGGTACGCCGACGGGAACGGGCTCCGGCCGGCTCACCTTGGCACGCCCGAGGAAGGTGCCGTTGGTGGAACCGAGATCCTCCACGAACCACTGACCGTTCTGTGAGAAGAGCCGGGCATGCCGTCCCGAAGAGTAGTCGTCCCCAAGAGGCAGCGTGACGTCATTGCCACGACCCATGACGATCTCTGTACCGGCGAGATCGAGGGTCGTGCCCGCACGGGCGCCCTGAGTGATGACGAGCTTCGTCGGCTCCGAACGCCTCGAACGCGGCGCCGCGGCCTTCGGCTGCCGGGCGGGCTGGGCCGCATTGCGGGACCGCAGCGCCTTGGCGGCGGCCTTGGACCCCCACAGGTCGGCCCGGATCACACCCACGGCCGCAATGACGAACAGCCACAGAACGGCTAGGAACGCCACCTTCATGAGGGTCAAAGTCAGTTGGTTCATCGGAGTCGGAGCTACTCCCTGTCGCGACGGAACACGAGGGTTGTACGGCCCAGAGTGACGCGCGCGCCATCACGCAACGTCACACGCCGGATCGGCTGGCCGTTGACGAAAGTGCCGTTGGTCGACCCTAGGTCGACCGCGACCACCTCCGGACCCTCGACTCTGATCTCGGCATGGTGCCGGGAAACTCCCGGGTCGACAAGCCGAAGATCACAATCGGTGCCGCGACCCAGCAAAGTCACCGGTGTGGTGAGGTCGTACGTGTGGCTCTCCTGACCCTCGGTACTGACGAGAAGCCGCGGCCGTCCGCCGGAGAACCCGCGCGCCGGCGGCGGCATGTCGCTCATCGGCTGGCGGATCTCACCACCCTCAACGGTCGAACCGCGGATGACACCGGACCGAATACGGAACATGCCGGTGCGTAGATCATCGGCGTTCTCGAACCGCACCCGTACCGGCCCCACGAAGGAATAACCCTGCTCCTTCGCGTGCTCACGTGCGAGGTTGGAGAGCTCCTGGCTCAGACTGTCGGCGTATACCGCGAGCCGCTCGCCGTCGGGATGCGAGATCTCGACGACGAAGTCGTTCGGCACCAGCGTGCGGCCCTGCGCGACGATCGCGGCGCGCTCGTCCATCTCACGCTGGATGGCGCTGGCGACCTCCACTGGCTGCAGCTCCGACTTGAAAGCCCGAGCGAAGGCACCCTCCACCATGCCTTCGAGCCGACGCTCGAAGCGCTGTAGGACACCCACGTGCACCTCCCTTCTCCACTGCTAGACGATCGTATCCGGGCGTTGGTTCGCATGGAGCAAGCAAGTTCCGACCAGTCCGGCAGTGGTGCTAATCTCTGAGTCGCCACGGGCGAGTGGCGGAACGGCAGACGCGCACGGTTCAGGTCCGTGTGTCCGAGAGGATGTGAGGGTTCAAATCCCTCCTCGCCCACGCGAGACGGGCCATCGTGGTCGCCCCCTTCGGGGGCTTCCCGGTGGTCCGCGCTATTTTGTCCGGGGGGACGACCCCCCGGAGCCCCCCGATGTGGGGGGCTTCGCCCCCCACGCCCCCACACCCCCACGGCTTCCGTGTCTCTCGTGGGTCTTGGTGGGGGTTGGGTTTTTGCATATGTTGGCGATATGGCTTGGTGTTTAGGGTTTTGGTGTGCGGGTTTTGGTTGTGGAGGATGAGGTTTTTCTGGCCGAGGCTGTGCGGGATGGGTTGCGGCTGGAGGCGATGGCGGTGGACATCGCTGGGGATGGTGACTCCGCGCTGGAGTTGCTCGGGGTTAACTCCTATGACCTTGTGGTGCTTGATCGGGATATCCCTGGGCCCTCTGGGGATGAGGTTGCTCGGTGGATCGTTGCTTCTGGTAGTGGCATTCCGATTCTCATGCTCACCGCTGCTGATCGGATCGATGACAAGGCTTCTGGGTTCGGGCTCGGTGCGGACGACTACCTCACCAAGCCGTTTGAGCTTCGTGAGCTTGTCATGCGGCTGCGGGCGCTTGATCGCAGGCGGGCTTACGTTCGGCCTCCGGTTCGTGAGATCGCGGGGCTGCGGCTCGATCCGTTTCGGCGGGAGGTCTTTCGTGACGGGCGGTACGTCGCGCTCACCCGGAAGCAGTTCGCCGTGCTCGACGTTCTCGTCGCCGCCGAAGGCGGTGTCGTCAGTGCCGAAGAGCTGCTGGAGCGGGCCTGGGACGAGAACGCCGACCCCTTCACCAACGCCGTCCGTATCACCGTCTCCGCACTGCGTAAACGGCTCGGGGAACCATGGCTGATCGTTACGGTGCCCGGTGTCGGGTACCGGATCGACGCCGGTGCGGACACCGTCCGCCCCGGCCGTACTCGTGAATAGGCGCTCCGGGCTCAGCGCCCGGCTGAAACTCACCATCAGCTACGCCGGATTCCTCCTCGTCGCCGGTGTTCTCCTGCTGGCCGTGATGTGGGTGTTCGCGCTGCGCCATGTGCCCGATGACGACCCCGGGGCCATGCGGAAGAGGTTCGGCGGTGTGATCATCGTGGCGACCAGCCGCTCCGAACTCCTGCGCGGCTTCGTCCCCGCCGCGGCCGCAGCGCTGGCCTTCCTTCTGGTGTTCGGCCTCCTGGGAGGCTGGATTCTCGCCGGTCGGATGCTCGCACCGCTCACCCGGATCACGGACGCGGCGCGGATGGCCGCGAACGGCTCGCTGTCCCACCGGGTTCGGCTGCCGGGTCCCGAGGACGAATTTCGCGAACTCGCCGACGTGTTCGACACCATGCTCGAACAACTCGAGTCCCACGTCGCCGAACAACAGAGATTCGCCGCGAACGCCTCCCACGAACTGCGCACCCCGTTGGCGATCTCGCAGACGCTCCTCGACATCGCCCGCAACGACCCGGCACGCGACCAGGGTGAACTCATCGAACGCCTCCGTACCGTCAACACGCGGGCGATCGACCTCACCGAGGCCCTCCTGCTGCTCAGCCGCGCCGACCGCGGGAGCTTCGCCCGCGAGCCCGTCGACCTGTCCCTCATCGCCGAGGAAGCCGCCGAAACGCTGCTTCCCTACGCCGAACGGCGCAAGATCACACTCGATGTCACCGGCGAGACGACGTCGACCTTCGGCTCCGCGGCGCTCCTGCTCCGGATGGTGACGAACCTCGTCCAGAACGCCATCGTCCACAACATCCCCACCGGTGGCACCGTGACGATCCACACCGAGTCCCAGCACGACGCGAGCGTGCTGCGAGTCGAGAACACCGGCCCTCCGCTCCCACCGGAACTCCTGCCGACCCTCACCGAACCCTTCCAACGCGGAACACAACGCATACGCACCGACGAGCACGCCGGGGTCGGCCTCGGGCTGGCCATCGTGCGCAGCATCGTTCGAGCACACGACGGCACCCTCGACCTCACACCCCGCCCTGCCGGCGGTCTCCTCGTCACGATCCGGCTTTCCGGCGCGCCGGAGGCATCGTCCCCGAACGGGGCCTCACCAGATCGTTAATTGATCACCGGTGGTCACCTGTATCGCGGGCGTATCGAAAAGCACATACGCCACGGCAACATTTCTCCGTCTTCAGTAGAGGCATGGACCACAGCAGTCCGTGCCGAGGGCCTTGTGTCCCGGTCTCGAAAGATGATCGCGAAAGGGAGAAGGCCGTGGCCGACGACGGAGAACGGGGCCGCCGTTCGCTGTTCCGGGGGGCCGCCGTGGTGGCCGGTGCCGCCGCGGTGGCGCCCCTGCCGGGCGAGGCGGCCACGGCGCAGGCCGACGGCGGTGACGCGGACGCGCTGTTCAAGGCCGGGAGGTTCGAGCAGGCCGGCCGCGCGTATGAGGAGATCCTGAAAAAGGACCCCACGAACCTGTGGGCGGCCCGCCGGCGCGGCCATGTCGGGCTACTGGCCAACAGGTTCCCCGAGGCTGAGAAGTATCTCACGATGGCCCTCAAGCTGGCCCCCGACGACAGGGAGACCAACAAGCTCCTGGGCGACTGCTACATCCGGCAGGACGAACTCTCCCTTTCCGTACCGCGCTGGCAGGCGGCCGGCGCGGAGGTCTACGCCGAATGGTTCGCGGTGGTGAGCGGCAGGCCGTATCAGGTTCACGGCGACATCGCGCGGCTGCCGTGGCAGCAGATGGACCCGGAACCGCTGGTAGAGGCCTCGGTCAACGGCGGGCCGCCGAAGCGCTTCACGTTCTACACCGGCGAGCCGTGGCTGGGCATGTCCGCGGAAGTGGCCAAGGAAGCCGGGCCCTGCCGCTGTGGCTGGCCCGTGAGCACATGGTGCACAGCAGGGGCGACATCGCCGGCTCCGGCGCGCGGGTGGTGTCCGTCGCCTACCCCTGCTACCCGGAGGAGATCCGCCTCGGCGCCGCCGTCGCCAAGGAGGTCGGTCACCCAGCCCTACGGGTTCGACGTGCCGGCCCACTTCTCTCACTGCTTCTACAAGCCCTACAACGTCACCCTCGACTTCGCCGACATGAACCTCTACATCGCCCGCGGCAAAGCCGGCTGACCGCAGAAGTGGCCCCCTGAAAGCGATGTCCCTCGGAAGGGGAAACGATGAAAAAGGTTGCTGCACTGCTGGCCGCCCTCGCCCTGGCCGCTGCGGGATGCGGTGGCTCCGGTGACTCGGGCTCCAGCTCGTCCGGCTCGAACGCGAACCCCACTCTGGAGCAGGCGGTGAAGTACGCGCAGTGCATGCGCGAGAACGGCGTGACCAACTTCCCCGACCCCGACAAGAACGGCAGGTTCGTGATCGCGGCGGGGGGACCGAACCGAAACTCGTCGCAGTTCAAGAAGGCGCAGCAGGCGTGTAAGTCACAGGAGCCGCCCGGGATCAAGGACGATCCTGCGGATGTCGCCAAAGCGCAGCAAGAATGGCTGAAGTTCGCGCAGTGCATGCGCAAGAACGGCATACAGGACTTCCCCGACCCGCAGGACGGGCGCCTCCTGGTGGACCGGGACCGCATTGACACCAAGTCACCGCAGTTCAAGAAGGCGATGAACGCATGCCGCGACGTGGCCCACGTGGGAGGAGGCTCCGAGAATGGCAACGGCTGAGGTCGGGACCCCGGCGAGGCCCGGCGTTTCCGCTGAGGCGCCGGCCCGGCGGCGTAAGCGGCGCAGGCTGCTCGGTGGCGGCCTCGTGGTCGTGGTCGGCGGCGTGGTCCTCGCCGTGACGGCCCTGATCGGCGACGACGGCAAGCCCGCCACGAGGGCCGGCGACGGGACGACGCTCGAGGCGGTCCGGCAAGGCCCGCTGTCCTCGCAGGTCAGCCAGAGCGGGACGCTGTCGTACTCGGCCGGCGCCGACGGGACCCCGTACTCGGTGGTCGGCCGGGCGAGCGGGACCTACACCTGGGTACCGGCGGCGGGGACCCTGATCGACTGCGGCGAGACGCTGTACAAGGTCGGGGAGAAACCGGTGATTCTGATCTGCGGAAGCACGCCCGCGTACCGGGACCTGGCCCAGGGCGACGACGGCAAGGACGTCCGGGCGCTGAACAGGACCCTGGTGAACGAGGGCTACGCCGACAAGTCCGCGCTCGATCCCGATTCGAACTATTTCGGCGCGGGGACCGCAGAGGCCCTGGAGAAGCTCCAGGACAAACGCGGCGCCGACGTGACGGGCAGGCTGAACCTCGGCCAGGCGGTGTTCCTGCCCGGCCCACTGCGGATCAGCAAGGTGATGGTCGAGAACGGCACCGGCGCGGGCTCGGGCCGTCCGATCATGGAGGCGTCGTCGAACCGGCGCGAGGTGACCGTGAAGCTCGACGCCTCCCAGCAGTCCGAGGTCAAGAAGGGCGACCAGGCGCAGATCACGCTGCCGGACAACCGGATCACGTCCGGTGTGGTCAGCCGGATCGGCACGGTCGCGACGTCCTCCGGCAAGGCCGACTCCGACTCGGGGTCGGCCACGATCCCGGTCTACGTCACGCTCAAGCACCCGAAGGACGCCGGAGATCTTGAGCAGGCACCGGTCCAGGTGCAGATCACCACGGACGGCGTCAAGAACGCGCTGATCGTGCCGGTGACCGCGCTCATCGGCCAGGCCGGCGGGGGATACGCGGTCGAGGCCGCGGTGGGGGACCGCGGCCAGACCCGGATCGTGCCGGTCACGCTGGGACTGTTCGACGACGCCAACGGACGGGTGCAGGTCTCCGGCGCCCTGTCGGCCGATGACCGAGTGGTGGTGCCGTCGACATGAGCCAGACCAACGTCATCGAACTGGAGCAGGTCACCAAGACGTACGGCACGCAGCCCCCCGTCCACGCGCTGCGCGGCGTCAGTTTCACGGTACGGAGCGGGGAACTGGCCGCGATCGTCGGCCCGTCGGGATCGGGCAAGTCCACGCTGCTGCACATCCTCGGCACGCTGGACCGGCCCAGCGGCGGCACGGTACGGATCGACGGGGAAGACGTCGCGACGCTCACCGACCGCCGGCTCGCCGCCCTGCGGGCACGCAGCATCGGCTTCGTCTTCCAGCAGTTCTACCTGTCCGAGCACACCACCGTCCTGGAGAACGTCGCCGACGGCCTGCTGTACGGCGGCGCGGCACCCGCCGAGCGGCGCGAGCGCGCCGCCGAGGCGCTCATCCGGGTCGGGCTGGAGGACCGGGCGGGCTTCCGTCCGAGCAGGCTCTCGGGCGGACAGCGCCAGCGTGTGGCGATCGCCCGCGCCCTGGTCGGCCGCCCGGCCATCGTGCTCGCCGACGAGCCGACCGGAAACCTCGACAGCAAGACGGGGGCGGCCATCATCGAACTGCTGCACGAGCTCAACGCCGACGGGGCGACAATCCTCATGATCACGCACGACGGCGGACTGGCCGCCCGGCTTCCCCGCCAGTTGCACGTCCTCGACGGGCAGATCGTCGCCGACAGCGCGGCGCGTTCGACGGAGGGCGTATGAAGCTGTCCGACCAGATGCGCGTGGCCGGTGTCGGCATCCGGGCTCGCCGCCTGCGGGCCGCCTTGTCCGCGCTCGGGATAGCGATCGGCACCGCGGCGATCGTCGCGGTGCTCGGCCTGTCCGCGTCCTCCCAGGCCGGGCTCCTGGCCCAGATCGACCGGCTCGGTACGAACCTGCTGACGGCGAACACCGGCCAGTCGTTCACCGGCGGGGCGGCACAGCTGCCGGTCGCCGCGCCGCAACGGATCTCCCACCTGCCCGATGTCGAGAACGTGGCGCACGCCGGTGCCATCGAGAACACGAATGTGTACCGCAGCCCGTTGATCCCGGTGGTCAACACCAACGCCCTGAAGGTACGGGCCGCCAGCCTCAACCTCCCCGAGGTGATCGGAACCGGCGTGGCCCAGGGCCGCTGGCTGAACCCGGCGACCGAGCGCCAGCCGGTCACCGTGCTCGGCGCGCTCGCCGCGCAGCGCCTCGGGATCGATCGCGTCTATCCGGGGCAACGGATCTGGCTGACGAACCAGTGGTTCTACGTCGTCGGCATCCTGAAGCCCGCGATGCTGTCGGCCGACATCGACACCAGCGCCTTGATCGGCTACCCGGCCGCGGAGCGGTACCTCGCCTACGCGACCATCGACCAGGGCAAGGCGGTGGCCGGACCTCCGACGACGGTGTACGTGCGGGCCCGTACGGACAAGGTGGAGTCGGTGCAGGGAGTCCTCGCGCAGACCGCGAACCCCGAGTCGCCCAGCGACGTCGACGTCAGCCAGCCCTCCGACGTGCTCACCGCGCGAGCCGCCGCGAAGGGCGCGTTCAACAGCCTGTTCCTCGGGCTCGGGCTGGTGGCGCTGATCGTGGGGGCGGTGGGGGTCGCGAACATCATGATCATCTCAGTGCTGGAACGGCGATCGGAGATCGGGCTGCGCCGGGCGCTCGGCGCCACCCGGGGGCAGATCCGCACGCAGTTCCTGTCCGAGGCGGTCTTGCTCGCGTTGCTCGGCGGGGTGGCCGGAGTCGCGGCCGGGGCGCTGACCACCGCGATCTACGCGAACGCGAAGGGCTGGGCGGTGGTCATCCCGGTCCAGGCGTGGGTCGGCGGGATCGGTGCCGCGATCGTGATCGGTGCGATCGCCGGCCTGCTGCCGGCCCTTCGCGCCGCCCGTCTCTCCCCCACCGAGGCGCTGCGGGCGCTGTGAGCGCCTGGGCGCCGAAGGGCCGTGCAACAACAGGTGGTGCTGCACGGCCCCGGTGAACGTGTTCAGGCGTGCGGGTGGAGCAGTTGCTTGAGCGCCTCAGGGTTCATGACGTCCTGGTCGCCGGGGAAGACGCCCGTGTCGGCCCACTGCCAGACGAAGTAGGTCTTCCAGCCCGCGGGAAGCGGGTCCGGGGAGGCCCCGTGATTGTTGATCCACAGCGCGTCCTTCTTGGCGAACTCGGTGGATCCGCCGGTGCAGTCGTTCCACCATTCGGTGAAGGTGTTGATGGTGGCCCACCAGCCCGTACGGGCGTGGTACTCGTTGATGAAGTCGTGGATCCAGCTCACCATCTGGGCCGGGGTGAAGCCGTAGCACTTGTCCGGGCCGTACACGTTGTCCTCGATGTCGAGGACGCCGGGCAGCGTCCGGCCGTCGCCGGTCTGCCCGCCGCCGTTGTCGGCGAAGTAGTCCGCCTGGGCCTTACCGCTCGCACTGTCCGGAGTGGCGTAATGGTAGGCCGCGTGAATCAGGCCGACGCGGTAGGAGCCGTTCCATTGCTGGTCGAACTCACCGCTGTGGTAGTCGGTGCTCTCGGTCGCCTTGATGAAGGCGAACCTGGCGCCGTCGGCCTTGACGGCGTCCCAGTCGACGTTCTCCTGCCAGCCGCTGACGTCCAGGCCCGGGATCCCCGGTGGAACCGCCGTCGCCGCACTGCCGCGCGGCGCGGCCGACCCGGCGTGGGCCTGCCCGTGCCGGGGCGACGGTGACGCCTGGGCGGGGCCGGCCATCAGCGCGCCGCAGGCCGCTGTGGTGACAACGGCCGCGGCGACGCGCCGTGCATGCTTGAAGGTCCGCAAGTCCTGCTCCTTGGTGAACGGGGGCCGGGTGTTGATCAATTAGAGAATGGCCGCCCATTCGTCTCTCCGGGAGGCGAACAGGGAGATGCGGTCGATTGCGGCTCAGGGCTGCTCGTGGTTGTTGCGCGCGTAGACGACCGCCGGTTTGCCGTCGCCGGGGCTGCGGCGGTCCAGCTCGAACTGCCCGATCGCGGCCATCAGTTCGCTGAGCTTGGGATAGCCGTAGTTGCGGGAGTCGAAGTCCGGGCGTTGCTTGGTGACGATGTAGCCGATGTTCGCGAGGTTCGCCCAGCCGTCCTCGTCGGAGGCCGCGTCGACCGCGTTGGCTAGCTGGCCCAGCAACTCGGTGTCCGCCCTGATGGACACCGCCAGCGAGGCCGCGGTGGGCTCGGGCAGTGCGTGGGCGGGTGGGGCGATGTTGCGGGAGTAGGGCAGGTTCTCGATGTAGACGAACTTGTCACAGGCCGAGACGAATGGCTTGGGCGTCTTGCGTTCGCCGAAGCCGTACACGGTGAGGCCGGACTCCCGTATACGCGAGGAGAGGCGGGTGAAGTCACTGTCGCTGGAGACGATGCAGAAGCCGTCGAAGCGCCCGGTGTACAGCAGGTCCATGGCATCGATCACCATCGCCGCGTCCGTCGCGTTCTTGCCGGTCGTGTAGGCGAACTGCTGGATCGGCTGGATCGACTGGGCCAGCAGCTGATCCTTCCAGCCCCGCAGGCTCGTCCCCGTCCAGTCGCCGTAGGCCCGCTTGACGTGAGCGGTTCCGTACTTGGCGACCTCGGCCAGCAACCCGTCGGTGACCCCGGGCCGCGTGTTGTCCGCGTCGATGAGCACGGCGAGTCTCGCGGCGTTCTCCCTGACCATGATGCTTTCTCCTTACGAGCGGGCCGCGAAGATCCGCAGGCCTCGGCCGCCGGCTCGCCGGTCGGCCCTCTGCGCTCGCTTTCGGTGCGGTTCCGTTAACACCCGTTCCCTCGCACACGCTCGTGTTTGCCCGTTAATGGAGCAAGTGTTGCGATCTGGGAAACGGACGTCCAGCGGTTCGCCGTGCCGGTTCCACGGCGAACCGCTCGGTGCCGAGTCTCGTCAGATGACGCCGAGGGCGAGCATGGCGTCGGCGACCTGGGTGAAGCCGGCGATGTTGGCCCCGGCGACGTAATCGCCGGGGCGGCCGTACTCGTCGGCCGTCTCCAGGCAGCGGTCGTGGATGCCGCGCATGATGTCGGCGAGGCGTTGCTCGGTGTGGTCGAAGGCCCAGGAGTCTCGGGAGGCGTTCTGCTGCATCTCCAGTGCGCTGGTCGCGACGCCCCCGGCGTTGGCGGCCTTCCCCGGGGCGAAGATCACGCCGGAGTCGGCCATCAGCTGGACGGCCTCGGGGGTGCACGGCATGTTCGCGCCCTCCGCGACGATCGCGCAGCTGTTCCGGATCAGCGCTGCGGCGTCCGAGCCGCCCAGTTCGTTCTGGGTGGCGCAGGGCAGGGCGATGTCGCAGGGGACCTCCCATACCGAGCGGCCTTCGACGTACCGGGCCACGTCGGTTCGAGCCTCGGCGTACTCGGCGATGCGGGCGCGGCGGACCTCCTTGAGGTCCCTGAGCAGCTCGACGTCGATGCCCTTCTCGTCGACGATGTAGCCGCCGGAGTCGGAGCAGGCGATCACGTTGCCGCCGAGCTGCTGGACCTTTTCGATCGCGTAGATGGCGACGTTGCCCGAGCCCGACACCACGACCCTCTTGCCGTCGAAGGAGTCGCGACGGGTCTTGAGGATCTCATCGACGAAGAAGACGGTGCCATAGCCCGTGGCCTCGGTGCGCACCTGGGAGCCGCCCCAGGTCAGGCCCTTGCCGGTCAGGACCCCGGACTCATAGCGGTTGGTGATCCGCTTGTACTGGCCGAACAGGTAACCGATCTCGCGGCCACCGACCCCGATGTCGCCCGCGGGCACGTCGGTGTACTCGCCGATGTGCCGGTAGAGCTCGGTCATGAAGGACTGGCAGAACCGCATGATCTCGCTGTCGGAGTGGCCCTTCGGGTCGAAGTCCGAACCGCCCTTGCCCCCGCCGATCGGCAGGCCCGTGAGGGCGTTCTTGAAGATCTGCTCGAAGCCGAGGAACTTGATGATGCCCAGGTAGACGCTGGGGTGGAAGCGCAGGCCGCCCTTGTACGGGCCGAGCGCGGAGTTGAACTCCACCCGGAAGCCCCGGTTGATCCGTACGGTGCCGGCGTCGTCGACCCAGGGGACGCGGAAGATGATCTGGCGTTCGGGTTCGCACAGACGGCGGATCACGGCTGCGTCGGCGTACTCGGGGTGCTTGGCCACCACCGGACCGAGGCTGGTCAGAACCTCGTGCGCCGCCTGGTGGAATTCGGTCTCGCCGGGGTTGCGGCGTAGCACCTCGTCGTAGATGTCGTGCAGTTTCTCGTCCAGACCCGGCACGCCGTCATTCCTCTCCGTCGTCCATCGGCACCACCGTTACGGTCTCATGGGCGCGCGAAATAGGACATGGAGAACACGCCCGGTTTTTCCGGTCATCGCCTGCGGGAGCGGTGGTCGCGCCTTGACGCTGCCCCCTGGTTAGGCCTCGTGGTGACGGGAAGTCTTTGACCTGGGTGCGCCTACTCATCTGGATCGGAACCTGGGATTGCTGATGACTGATGACATGACCGGTGAGACGTCCGGCGGCGCGGGCGGGGACGCGCCGGTGCCAGAGGCCCTGGACGAGGCCGAATGCCTGCGGCTGATCTCACCGGGCGGCGTCGGGCGGCTGGGCTATGCCGGCCGGTACGGTCCCACCGTCCTGCCGGTCAACTACGGGGTGCACGAAGGCGCCATCGTCTTTCGGACCGCGCACGACAGCCCGACGGATGAGGATCTTCGCACCGGGATAGCGGACGCCGAATACATCGTCGCATTCGAGATCGATGATCTGCACCCCGCGACGCGGGAAGGCTGGAGCGTGCTCGTCCAGGGGCCGGTGCAGCACGTGGAGTCCGAGGAGGAACGCGCATCGGTCCTGGACGTGGTCCTCGAACCGTGGGCGGGCGGCGTCAGAGAGCTCTTCCTCCGCATCCGGCCCACGCGCATCACCGGCCGGCGTATCAGCAGACGGCCAGCCGGCGGCCCTGGTCGCTGACCTCCGTGGCGAACGCGGCGCAGGCGGAACCCAGGCGGTCGACGATCCACGTACGGTCCTCGTCCCGGGCGAGTTCGGTCCGCGCGTAGTTCAACGTCAGCGGCAGGGCCGTCACTCTCATCTCACCGATGTCACCGATCTCGACTCGCCACGCCAGGCCCAGATCGTTGCGCAGGTCCTCGTCCGTGGCGTAGTCGTCGATGAGGTCGCCCAGGTCGTACAGGACGTTGCCGTTCACCCCGTGGAAGACATGGGCGGAGTGGCCGGCCACAAGCGTGGCTCCCGCGTCCACGAGGCATTGCGCCGCCCGGCGGACGTACGGCAGGGGCTCGGTGGTCATGTTGGGCCCCCAGTGCGGCGTCACCAGGACGACGTCGTACTCCGCCGCCGCATCCTCGACCAGCCGTGACAGCCACGATGGGACGCCCTCGCTCAGCGAGGCGTACGCGACTCCGGGCGTGGTCTCCGACGCGGCGAAGTCCTCCGGATGGTCGGTCACGCCGATCACGGCCACGCGCGTACCGGACCTCTCCAGTACGGCCGGCGCCCGCGCCTCCTCGCGGTCACGGCCGGCGCCCGCCACCGCGATTCCGGCCCCGGCCAGATGGCCCAGCGTGTCCTCCAGCGCCTCGTGGCCGTAGTCCAGCGCATGGTTGTTGGCCAGTGTCACGCAGCCGACGCCGAGCCCGGTCAGCACGCCCACGGCCTCCGGCGGGGCGCGGAAGTGGAACGGCTTGCCCGGCGCGGCCCACCGCCGGCCCCGGTCCGAGACGCAGCACTCGAGGTTCAGCACGGCGAGATCGGCGTCGGCGAACTCCGCGCGGACGTCCGGGGCGAACAGGCCCTCCGGCCCGGTGTCCGCGATCACCTCGCCGACGCCGCGGCCCAGCATCGTGTCGCCGCCCAGGGCGATCGTCACGGCCATGTCCGCTCCCCTTCCCAGCATCGCGCGGCCGTACGTCCGGAGCGCCCGACATTCGGCGCGGCTCGGTGGACCTTCGGCCCTATCCCGGCCGGGGCCCGCCGGGCGACGGTGATCACATAGCCGGAGATGGGAGGGGACAATGCGAGCGCACACGGGCGATGCGTTGCTGGTCCGGGGCCACCACGTCGGCGACCACGATCGTCAGGCGGTGATCATCGAGGTGCACGGTACGGATGGGGCACCGCCGTACCTGGTCCGCTGGGAGGACGGGCACGAGAGCGTGTTCTTCCCCTCCTCGGACGCGTTCGTCGAACGGCTGCCACACCGGGAGAAGGCGGACTGAGGCGCACTCCGCCGCCCTGCGGGTGGCGCCTCATCGTGTGAGACTGCCGGACATGAGTCTGGCTAGGAAACTCGAAACGATCGGCCGGCCGCTCGTCGAGGAGCAGCTCCACCACCCGACGGTGGCCGGGATCGCGCGCGGCGACCTCGACCTCGCCGTCTTCCGCGGGTGGCTGGAGCAGGACTACCTCTTCCTCCACGACTATGTACGGGTGTTCGCCCGGCTGGCGTGGCAGGCGCCCGACGGGCATCTGGGCGACCTCGTCGAGCTGGCGCACTCGACCTTCTTCGACGAGCTGTCGCTGCACCGGACCCTCGCCGCGGAGTTCGGCGCGGATCTCGAGGCGGCCGTCAAGGGGCCCGCCTGCGCGGCGTACACGGCGTTCCTCCTGGACGCGGCCGCCTCGTACGGCGAGGGGCTCGCGGCTCTCTACCCCTGCATGTGGGGGTACTCCATGCTCGGCCGGATCCTGGCGGAGAACCCACCGGCCGATCCCCGCTACCGCCGCTGGGTGGACGCCTACGCGGACCCGGGCTTCGCGATGCTCACCGGGCGCGTCGCGGTCATGCTCGACGAGGCGGCGCCGGACCCCGAGCGGGCCCGTACGGCGTTCCTTGAGGGGATGCGCCACGAGCTGGCGTTCTGGGACGTGCCGTCCCCTGGCAACTGACGTCACATTGTCCACAGGGCTGTGGACAAGGCTTAGCCTTGGAGCATGCCGGAGCTGCCGGAAGTCGAGTCCCTCGCCGCGTTCCTGCGCGAGAACGCGATCGGCCGGGCGATCGCCCGCGTCGACGTCGTCGCGATTTCGTGCCTGAAGACCTATGACCCGCCGATCACTGCGCTGAGCGGGTTGTCGATCACCGATGTCACCCGGTACGGCAAGTTCCTCGATCTCGACGTGGACGGCCTGCACCTGATCGTCCACCTGTCGCGGGCGGGCTGGCTGCGATGGAAGGACAAGCTGCCGGCCGCGCCGCCGAGGCCCGGCAAGGGCCCACTCGCCATGCGCGTTCATCTCGACGACGAGTCCGGGTTCGACCTCACCGAGGCCGGCACGCAGAAGCGCCTCGCGGTGTACGTCGTCCGCGACCCGCAGGAGGTGCCCGGCATCAGAACGCTCGGACCGGACCCGCTGCGCGAGGAGTTCGACGCCGGGACACTGGCGAAGATCCTCGACGGCCGCCGTACGCAGATCAAGGGCGTCCTGCGCGATCAGAGCGTGATCGCCGGCATCGGCAACGCCTACTCCGACGAGGTGCTGCACGCCGCGAAGATGTCGCCGTACAAGCTCGCCGCGACCGTCACCGGGGAGGAGGTCGCGACACTCTACGAGGCGATCATCACCACGCTCGGTGACGCCGTCGAACGTTCGAAGGGCTTGGCGGCCAAGGACCTCAAGGGCGAGAAGAAGTCGGGCCTGCGGGTACACGGCCGCGCCGGGGAGAAGTGCCCGGTCTGCGGTGACACGATCCGCGAGGTCTCGTTCGCCGACCGGGCACTGCAGTACTGCCCGACGTGCCAGACCGGCGGCAAGCCCCTCGCCGACCGCCGGATGTCCCGCCTGCTCAAGTAGGCTCTGCGCTCAGGTCGCGACATCGCCTGCGATTTCGGTGGGGAGGGCTATGAGTCGGCAGACAGGTCCGACGGCCGACATCACCCTCGGCGCGAACACCTCTAATCCGACACGGAACATCAGCTACGGACTGATCGGCGCGTCTCTGTTCGGTCTCTTCCTCGCGCTGTCCATCTGGAAAACGGGCGTCTCGGTGAGGACGGCCGTTCCGGCCGCGCTGATTCTGGTGTGCCTCTGGAGGGCGGCGACGGGCCTGACGCGTCGTAGGCCGTTCGAGTCACCCGCCACGGTGAATCCGGAGGGATTCACCCTGCGCCTCGGCGACCGCGATACCCGCGTGCCCTGGGATCATGTTGCGCTGCTCAGGGTCTACGAGCAGCCTCCGGGCGAGATGGACGTGGTCCTGTCGCTGGTGGCCTTCCTTGACAGGGAATCCCCGTACACGGCCGATCCGACCGTGGCATGCTTCCGGGACCTGTTCAAGCTGCCCGACGCCGCCGAGCTGGGCTTCTGGAGAGATCGCCTGCCCGACGAACGGCCGATCTGGCTCGGCGAGATCACCGACGCGAGCGAGCCGATGGAAACGGTGCTCGCGGCCCTGCGCGACTGGGCCGGACCCATCCTCGACGGCACGCCTCGCAAACGCGCCGGCGTGTAGCGCTCGGAGACAGGCGTCCGTCGATCGCCTCGCGCGCGAGCGGGCGCATACCCGCGGACGGCCCCAGCGGGACCGGCAGGTCAGCGCTCCGCGCCCGCGCCGCGAAGGCCGTACGGCCGGGGTTCGGGACGCCCTGGGTCAGTGCGTCGGTGTGTGCGCCAGTGGTCCGAACAGTGCGGCCAGGTCGTTCCAGCGCTTGATCTCGCAGCCGTTCTTGCGCCCGAACGTCGTGTCGACCTTCTTGCCCTTCCACGTGCCCTTGACCGTGGCGGTCTGCGGGCCGCCGAAGATCTGGGTGCACATCTGGCCCTTCGGCGTGGGGGCGAACGGGTCGCCGCCCTTGGCCGCGGCCACCTTGTCCAGGCCCGCGCACGCCTGCGCCGCGTTCGGCGCGTTGCCGCCCGGCGGGTCGCAGGTGAGTGTGCGCTTGATCGGGTCCGAGGTCGGTGACATGCGCACCGTGATGGTGAGTTTCGTCCCGTCCATGCCGGTCTTGCCGCCGGGGGGCGGGGTGGGGGTCTGCGAGACGGGCGCCGGTGACTGCGAGCCGGGCGTCTCGCTCTGTGCGGGCTGTGAGGCCTGGTCGCTCGGTTGGCTCGTCGCGGTTCCGTTGTCCTTGCAGCCGGTCAACGCCAGTGCCGTGACCACGCCCGGCACGACGATGGCCGTCCTTCCCAGTCTCGATAGAGATTGCCTCATGACGATTCGACTCCGGCCGCTCGCACATGGTTCCTTGGATGTGTGAATCTTTTCAACAACCCGTTGCCCAGCGTCACGGCCGCCGAGGTTCCCGGCGACGGCTACCTGCTCGACGTGCGGGAGAACGACGAGTGGCATGCCGGGCACGCGCCCGACGCCGTGCACATCCCGCTGAGCGAGCTGAACGCCCGCGTCCGTGAGGTTCCAGGCGACCGCGATATCTACGTTATCTGCAGGTCAGGGGCACGGTCCGCGCAGGCCGTGGCGGCGTTCAACAACGCCGGGTGGAAGGCCGCGAACGTCGACGGCGGCATGCACGCCTGGGAGGCGGCCGGGCTGCCGATGGTGAGCGAGTCCGACGGAGACCCGTACGTCGCCTGAGCCAGCTGGAAAATCCGCTGAGACGGTATACATTGTCACCGGCCAACTTGATATCGCGGGAGCTCGGACGTCGACCGGGCTGAGAGGGCGGCTTCACAGGTGCCGCCGACCGCTCGAACCTGACCGGGTAATGCCGGCGTAGGGAGTGTGCTCGGTGAGCACTGCCGTCGACCAACCACGCAACGAGGCTCCGTACACGCTCGACCAGCCTGCGCCCAAGGTCCTCAGCTTCTGGGACCAGAGCGCGTTCTGGGCCAACCTGGGCGTCAGCCTGCTCGCCTTCTCCGGCGCGGTCACCGTGCTGGCGCCGGACGCGCAGGGCACGCCGCAACTGCCGATCATGGCCGGCATCGTCGCCATGATCGTCGGTACCGTGATCGGCGGGATCATGCTCGGCCTGGCCGCGGTGCCGGGCGCGCGGGCCGGTGTACCGGCCATGATGCTGCTGCGGGGCCTCTTCGGCACCCGGTTGTCGTACGTGCCGACGGTGTTCAACATCCTGCAGATGATCGGCTGGGGCACCTTCGAGCTGATCGTCATCGCGGACGCGGCCGAGCAGATCTTCGGCGGTGGACCACACTGGGTGTACGTCGTCGTGGCCGGGGTGATCACCACGGTGCTGACGATCTGGCCGCTCGGTTCGGTACGGGTGCTGCGCCGCTACGTGACCACCGCGGTCGTGATCGCCCTGATCTACTTCTACGTCCAGCTCACGCGCCAGCCGCTGCCGAATCTGACGCACGGTTCGTGGAGCCACTTCTGGATCGGCGCGGACGCGGCACTGGCGGTCTCGATCTCCTGGGTGCCGATGGCCGCCGACTACACGCGGCACTCCCGGTCCGAGCGCGCGGCCTTCGGCGCGGCCAGTGTGGCGTACGGGGTGACGCAGATCGTCGCGTACGTCCTCGGCCTGCTCGCCCTGGCGCTGGTCGCCGGGGACTCCACGAAGGTGTTCGGGCCGTTCCAGCACGTGGCGATCGGCACGCTGTTCTTCGCGGTGTTCGTCCTGCGCGAGGCCGACCAGTCGTTCGCGGACGTCTACTCGACCGCCATGTCGATCCAGAACCTCGCGCCACGGCTGGACCGGCGCCTGCTGACGGTCGCGCTGGGGGCGCTGATCACGGTGCTCGCGCTCGCGCTGAACATGAACGACTACGCCGGCTTCCTGACGCTGATCGGCTCGGTGTTCGTGCCGATGCTGGGTGTGCTGGCGGTCGACTTCTTCTGCTTCGGCGGCCGCCGCGGCTGGGACGTGTCGGAGCGGGCCCCGGCTCGCTGGTCGATGATCGTCGCCTGGGCGGTCGGCATCGCCACGTACCAGCTGATCAACCCGGGCACCGTCGGCTGGTGGTCCCGCATGTGGACGAACGCCCAGAGCGCGCTGCACTTCACCCCGTCGAGCTGGATGAGTGCCTCCCTGCTGTCGTTCGCCGTCGCATGCGTGGTCACGGCGGCCATCGGCGTCCTGACGCGTACGGAACGCCCGGTCACCGAAGAGGCGTGACGGCGCTCACGGCGTCACAGTGACTCGTCACGAATGCGAAGTAGTCTCGACTTCGCTTAAGAGTGGTTTCGCAACCGTTCGACCCATCGGCGGTGGCACTATGGCCCCGTGAACACCTCCGACGCGACGATGCGCGCGGCCGTGGCCTCGGCCGCCGACGCAATGATCGCGCTCGGGCCCGACCTCACCGTACGCCTGTGGAACCCCGCTGCTGAGCGGCTGTTCGGCTGGACCGCCGACGAGGCGATCGGCCGGCCGCTGCGGACGATCCCGGAGGAGTACACGGCCGAGCACCGAGCCGTGCTCGAGCGCGTACGCGAGGGCGGGCACATCTCCTTCGCCACCCGGCGGCGTAACCGCGACGGACGCCTGATCGACGTACGCGCCGTGGTGAGCTGCATGCGGTCCGACGACGACGAGTTGCTCGGCTGGGTCGGCTTCTACCGGGCCGCCGACGAGGACGAGGCGGTCCAGCACCAGGCGGCCGAGCGGATCCGTCTCGTCCGGCGGCTCAACGACGTGGTGGCCGACCTCAACGCCGAGCGGGAGCTGTCCGCCGTCCTCGACCGGGTCGCGGACAGCGTCATCGAGCTGACCGGCGCCGACGCGGCCGGGTTCGTGCTCATCGAGCAGGCGACCGGCACCCTGCGGCTCGTCAGCATCAGCGGCCTGCCGGAGCGCCTGCGCGGTGTGACCTCCGACCTGCGCACGAGCCTGGTCGGCGAGCTGCTGCGCTCCGGCCGTACGGTCATGCTCGCCACCGCCGACACGCGCAGCCTCGGTGATCTGATCTGGTCGGAGCTGGAGGGCCTGCACACGATCGCGCTCGGCGTCTCCACCGTGCACGGCCGGCCGTACGGCGCCCTCTACGCCCTGTTCTCCGGGCACCGGGCGGGTCACATCGAACTGGAGCTCCTGGAGCTGTTCGCCGGCCACGCCGGAGTCGTCGTCGGCAACGCGGTCAGCTACTCCGAGGTGGTCAAGCAGCGCAAGCACGAACGGGCCGTCATCGAGGCCAGCGCCGACGGCATCGCCGTGCTCGACCGCGACGGCATCGTCCGGCAGTGGAACCCCGCCGCGCGCGCGATCACCGGAATGGACGCCGACGAGGTGATCGGCCGGCCGCTGCCGTTCGCGCTGCCCGCGCCGGACGCGGAGCCGACGATCCAGGTCGAGTCGGGCGCCTGGCTCAACGTGCTGTACTCCGAGATCGAAGACCACGACGAGATCGTCGTGGACTTCCGCGACGTGACCGAGGCCAAGTCGCTGGAGGCCGCCAAGGACCTGTTCCTGTCGATGACGAGCCACGAGCTGCGCACCCCGATCACCGTCGTGCACGGATTCGCCCGCACGCTCGTCAACCGGTGGGACAAGCTCGGCGACGCCGACCGGCGGCAGGCGGTCGCGATCATCGCCGAGCGTGCCCAGACGCTGGGGCAGCTGGTGGACAACCTGCTCTACTCTCGCGCCGTGCCCGACGGGCTCGATGTGACCAACGAGCCGTTCGACCTGGACCGCCTCCTGCGCGGCGCGGTCGAGGGGTTCCGCGGGATGTCGGAGCAGCACACGCTGGAGCTGGTGATCGACGAGAAGCTGCCCGCGGCCCTCGGCGACGCGATGGCCACCGACATCATCATCGGGCAGCTCCTGGAGAACGCCGTGAAGTACTCCCCGGGAGGGGGCACGGTCACCGTGCGCGCAGGGGCCGAGGACGAATTGATCGTTGTCACCGTCGAAGACGACGGTGTCGGCATCCCGGCCGGAGACCGCGAGCGTGTCTTCGAGCGCTTCGTCCAGGGCGAGGCGGGGGACCGCCGCCGGTTCGGCGGACTCGGACTCGGACTCTACATCGTGCGCAGACTCGCCCGGGCCCAGCATGGAGAGGTCACCGCGCACGCCCGGCCCGACGCTCCGGGCACCTGCATGCGGTTCGCCCTCCCCCGTGCCGGCCACTCACAGTAGTCGGTCATACTGGACAGTCTGTGGCTATCTACACCATCATTTCGTGCGCGGTCGAGGTCACCGTTGCTCGTTGTGTTGGCAATAGATTCCTGTGGCAGGGTTTCCGACCGCTTTAACTGGGCATTTCGGTCGTACCGGAGTGACGTTACGGGGAGTGTCCGGGAGAAGTTCCGCGCCCCCGGGGGAGGTGAGGGCGTCGAGCGTCGTATTCCTGCCGCATGCGCCGTCGAGTGTCTCGGTGGTACGCAGGCGTCTCGCGGCGGAGCTGCTCGAGTCGGGGGTGTACGAGGACATCGCCGACGACGCCGCCGTGATCGTCAGTGAGCTGATCAGCAACGCCCTGCGGCACGCGCGCCCCCTGCCCTCCGGCGACATACGCGTCGCGTGGAGCCGCCAGGGCGACCTCATCCAGCTCGCGGTCAGCGACGGCGGTGCCATGACCGAGCCCCGGCGCGCCCGCTCCACGCTGTCCTCGCTGGGCGGACGCGGCCTCGGCATCGTCGAGTCCCTCGCGGACGGCTGGGGCGTCCTCCACGATGACGACGGCACCACCGTCTGGGCGACACTGCACTCCCCGCAGACGAAGAACGGCCGGTCGGTGGCCGGCCCCCCGTACAGCCTGCTCAACCAGACCCACTGAACGGCCGTCGGCCGCCGGGCTCAGGCCGGGTCGCGCAGCACGGGACAGGACATGCAGCGCGGGCCGCCTCGCCCGCTGCCCAGTTCGCTGCCCTCGATCCGGATGACCTCGATGCCCGCCGCCTCCAGCCGGGCGTTGGTCTCGACGTTGCGCTCGTACGCCACCGCCAGCCGCGGGCCGACCGCGAGCGTGTTGTTGCCGTCGTCCCACTGCTCCCGCTCGGCGGTGACCGGGTCGAGGCCGGTGTCGATCACGCTGAGCCGGTCGATGCTCATGGCCTGCGCCGCGGCCTCCAGGAACGGGCGGGCGCGCGACACCCGCAGGTCGCCGTTCTCGCTGGTCACGGTGTAGGCGGTCAGGGAGTACGCCACGGCCGGATACATGACGACCTTGTCGACGTCGACCATCGTGCAGATCGTGTCCAGGTGCATCGTCGCGCGGTCCTGGGCGATCGGCACCGCGAGCACGGTGTGCACCAGCCCGCTGGCGAAGACCTGCCGGGCCAGCCGCTCGACCCCCGCCGGCGTCGTACGCTCCCCGGTGCCGATGGCCAGCACGCCCGGGGCCAGGAGCAGCACGTCGCCGCCCTCCAGGTGCTCCAGGGCGGGTTCGTACACGGGTGCGACGTTCTCGAACCTCGGATGGTGCCGGTAGATCAGTTGGGCGAGCGCGGTCTCGCGCTCCCGCGCCGGCATCGCCAGGCTCGTCACGGCCACCCGGTCGCCGACCCAGACGCTGGAGTCGCGGGTGAACAGCAGGTTCGGCAGCGGGTCGATGACGAAGTCATGCCGGTCCATGAGCTGGTAGACCAGACCACGGCCGGTCTTCAGCTCCTCGTGGGCGAGGCCGGCGACGAGCACCTGAGTGAGGGCCTCCGGCGTCAGGTCGCCGAGGAACGCCTCCAGGATCTTGCGGAGCTGGTCGCCGAGCCGGGAGTCGTCGAGTACACCGGCGATGGCCTCGTCGCGCGCCGGCTGGTACTCCAACGTGTCCTGGAGCAGTTCGGTGAGGTAGAGCACCTCGACGTCGTGGTCGCGCAGCGCCTGCGCGAAGGCGTCGTGCTCCTGCTGGGCACGGCCGACCCACGGGATGCCGTCGAAGAGAAGCTGATCGTTGTTCCGCGGCGTCAGCCGCCTCAACTCAGCGCCTGGACGGTGCAGGAGCACCGTTCTGAGGCGGCCGACCTCGCTGTCGACACGGTAGGCATGAGTCACATTTGCGAGCTTAGTCGCCCTAAGTGAAGCCGTGCGTTTTCGCCCAGTCGGCATCTTTCATGGACTTTCCAACATGATCATGGCAGAAAGATGCCGTACTCCTTGATCTCCGGTGTCAGGTCCGGGTGCAGGTCCGTGGTCGCCACGAGCTCCTCGGCGGAGGAGAAGCGGCCGACGTGCTCCCGCATCGACACGATCCGCTCGGCGATCTCCGGAGTCACGCCGGACAGCGTGGTCAGCGCGGCCACCGGCACGTGGTTGATGTCGAGCAGCCCGCCGTCGTCGTACTGCCGGGGCAGGTCGGGCCGGCCGATGCGCAGCTCGCGGGCCAGCGCGGGGTCCTCCGCGGCGTGCTCGCGGGCCTGCCGGCGCAGCTCACGGCGCATGTTGGCGGCGGCGATCGC
>NZ_JBHLZP010000029.1:0-31604 GCF_042429965.1 Actinoallomurus acaciae | reverse complement strand
CGGCCCTGGGCGTGCGCCGCGGCCGCGCGCTACGACGGGCGGAACGGCTGCTGGAGGAGGCCATGGGCGAGCCTCCGCTGCTGCGGTTCGCCTGCGCCGTGGCGGACGGGCTGAAGGCGGCCGGGCTGTCGCGCCACGGAGCCGAGGGCGTGGTCGCGCGCGCCGAGCCGGACGGGTCGTACCGGCTGTCCCTCGCCGCCGTGGACGCCGTGACCTCCGAGCGGTTCGCCCTCGCCCTGGACGAGGTGCTCTCCCCCATCGCCGCGCCCCGCTACGTGATCCCCCGGTACGTCCTGCGGCCCGGTGCCACGCGGGAACGGGTGAAGGAGTGGCTGGCGGGCACGGCACGCGCGGACGGCGTCGTCTACCACGCGGTGCCCTCGGTGCTCGGGCAGAACCGCGGTCGCGCGGACGGCTTCGCCGCGGCCTGGAACACCTGGGTGTCCGGCGGAGCACCGGTCTACACGAACACCCCGGAGGGCGAGGGGGTCCTCGCCACCCATCGCGGCGAGGACCCGCTGTCCGCCACGACCGTGCTGCGCGTGGCCTGGGACTGAACGCCACCGAAAAAGACGGACCTGAGAGGCATGGGCGGGCAAGTAGGGGTGTCCGGTTCATTCCGCGAGAGGTGCGCCCATGAAACGAGCGAGTCCCGCTCCGCCCGATGCCCTGTCCTCATCGGAACCCGACGACGCGGAGATCATCGCTTGGTCGGTCGAGGAGCCGGAGAGGTTCGCCGTGCTGTTCCGTCGGCACGGGCAGGAGATCGCCCGCTACACGGCGCGCCGGCTCGGCGCCGAGTCCGCCGAGGACATCGCCGCGAAGAGGTGCGCGAACTACGGGCGCCGCAGCGCACCGGGGTCGATGAGGTCGTGGATGGATGACACCACCCAGGTCGTGCGGTTTCGCGACGAGGTGCCGGCAGAGATCGACCTGGCGGTGGCCGAACGACGGGTCATGGCCCACATCGCGACAGGCTCCGCGACGAACCGGCGCGCCCTCCCGCGCCGCCGCTACGGCCGCAGGCTCGCCTTCGGCGGCGGCATGGCCGTCGCGGCGCTCGCCGCGGACGTCCTCATCGTGCAGAACCTGCCGGTTCGGGACGGCACGGTCGCCAAAGGCCATCGGACATCGCCCCCGCACACCGGCTCGCCCGTGCTCAGATCGCCCATGAGCACCGCGGACGTCGCCCTGAACGCCAGGCTGATCGCCGAGACCAAGCTCGGGTTGAGCGGGATCATGCCGTCCGGAGCGGCCCCGGGCACCTGGCCGCGAAGAGACGCCGCGTATCTCGACTCACTGCCCACCGGCGCGGCACGGCTGCTCGCACTGATCAACAAGAACAACGCCGCCCTGTACGGGGTCCTGGCGAAGCTGCCCGAGGTGCGCATAGGACCTATGCCTACCCAGCGGCGCCTGTCGTGAAGTCCCCGTCCGTACGACGGGCCGGGATCGCCGGTGGCACGTGAGAAGGACCGGGGCGGGCGGCCGGTCGGCCCGGTATGCCCGCCCCACGTGTCGGCTCTGCGTCAGTAGTGGAACGCCGAGGCCACCTTCGCCCCCTTGCTCTGCAGGTTGACGACGGACCCCGTGCCGGGCGGCAGGGCGCGGCAGAGCACGCCGCCGTACCCGGCCGGGAAGGCGAAGATCCCCCAGACGGCCCGCCAGTCCTCGACCTCGCCGGTCTCGGGGTTCATGACCGGTTCCGGGGCGGGGTCGACGCGGCGCTGCACGATGTGGTCCCCGCCCTGGCAGTCGGCGACCGTCTCGGCCCACTCCCGGTCGGTCTGCTCCCAGCCGACGCGGATGCCCTGGCCCGCCAGGCCCGCGAACGGTTTGAGGATCATCTGCTCGCGCTCGGCGCGTACGAGGTCGGCCAGCTCCGGGGTGAGGGTCCGTGTCCAGGGCAGGATGCGATCGATCAGCGCGTTCTCCTCCGCCGACAGGTCCGCACGGAAGTCGGGGTCCGAGACGAGCGGCAGGCAGGTCTTGAACGACAGCAGTGCGCTGTTCAGGGGGGTCCACAGGACGACGTGGCCCTCTTCGTGCGCGCGGGTGACCGCCTCGACGTACTCGTCGTTGCGCGGGTCCCGTGCCACCTGGTTGACGGAGAAGTAGCGCAGGAGGAGGTCGATCGGCCGGTCCCGCAGGTACACCCGGCCGCCCTCGACCCGTACGTCGTCGAGCTCTCCGTACACCGTCTCGACGCCGTACCCGCGAATGGTCTCCTGGAAGGAACGGTGCAGGGACGCGTAGTACGGCGACATGCCGCCGACGGCCTCCACCGTCGCGACGACGGGCGCCTCCTTCCCCGTCGCCTCGGCGAACTGCCGGGCCATGGCCGCCGGGGTGTCGACGTGCGTCAGGCCGTGCTCCGCCGCGAACTTCGCGAACGGCTCCACGGCGAGCAGGGAATGGTTGATCTCGCTGACGTCGACCCCGCCGAGCTCGCTGCCGACGTTGAACTCCAGCAGGCGGAAGTTCTGGCCGTCGTCGTAGAGGTCGGCCCGGCCGTACAGGGGCTGCTCGCCGGTGAACCGGGCCATCAGCTCCGTGCGCCGCTCGTCGGCGCCGATCGCGGCGCAGTACGCGCGGACGTCGCCGCCGAAGAGCCGGTCCGGCAGCGACACCATCAGCTCGAACAGGCCGGCGACGTCGGCGGCGGCGCGGCGGATCCGGTCCTCCGCGCAGAACAGCGGGCGCGGCAGGAAGTACTCGCCCCATGCCGCGTACAGCGCCTCGGGGAACTCCGCGTTCGCCACGACGTCGCGCAGGGCGGCGTCCGCCGCGCAGGCGTCCAGGTACTTCTCGGTGACCATCCGTTGGCTCCTCGTCGTGGGGGTGGTCAGGCGTCCGGCGTGACGATCAGGTCTTTCTCGATCTTCCGGATGGCCTCGCGGTCGGCGTGGATCTGCTCGCTGCTCTCGTGCGCGAGGATGATGTAGCCCATGGTCATGCTGGCGAGCAGGTCGGTGCTGGCGTCCACGTGGTCGCCGGTCCGCACGACGTGCACCGGGGAGTGGTAGCTGGGCAGCTCGCGGGCCTGGTCGTAGATCTCGGCGTTGCGCACGATCCCCGTCGAGTGCGACATCAGGAACACCGCCATGACGTTGCGCCGGAGGGTGTAGCCGGGCGGCAGTTCTCCGCCGATCCCCCGGCAGACGTCCACGATCCGCGTGACCTGGCTTCCGCCGGTGGCTATCTCGGTGACGGCGGGGTTGCCGGCGCCCGCGAGGCGCGCGTTGATCTCCACTAGGCGCGGTCCGTCCGGCGTCATCATGATCTCGGTGTGCGCGGCCCAGTTCCGCAGCCCGACCGCGTCCAGCACGCCGAGGCCGTAGTCGATCAGGTCGCCGTAGGCGTCGCGGTCGTAGGGCAGCCACTCGACGCTGTCGTAGACCGCGATGCCCTCGCCGAACGGAACCCGCTTGTACCTGATGATGTCGGTGACCGAGTGCCGCCCGTCGTGGCTGACGGTGTCGACGGCGTACTCGATGCCGGTCAGCTGCTCCTGGACGAGCACCTCATCGGCCACCTCGTCGAGCTTGTTGCGGGTGCCGAGCAGCGCGTCGAACCGCTCACGCCACCCGTGCCCGCCCGGCGCGCGGCTCACCCCGATGGTGCCCGCGCTGCTCGTCGGCTTGATCACCAGGTCCTGGCCGGTCAGTCCCTCCCGCTCGATCCAGGCGGCCACCTCGCCGGCGTCGCTGGTGCAGACCTGCCGGGGGATCGGCAGGCCCGCGGCGGCGACGGTCTGGTGCATGACGTACTTGTGCCGGCGGGCGTCCACGAGCTCGGGGACGTTGGAGTACGCGGGCGTCAGCGCGTCCGAGAGGTCCTGCGCCAGGTGCAGCGCCGACTCGAGGCCGGGGATGATGGCCATGGGGCCGAGCGCCCGGAGCCGTTCGGTCGTCCCGGCCAGGTCACCGTGGTGGTTGATGATCGCGTCGAAGTTGCCGGGCTCGTGCGAGGAGAACAGCGACCCCCACGCCGGGACCGCGTAGTCGATCACGGCCACCGGGCTGATGCCCGCCTTCCGCAGCGCCGGCGCGATCATCGCCGCCGAGGTGAAGGGTTGCACGATCGCGACGACTGGTCTGTCCATGACGTTCACCTTTTCCTTGGGGGTCCTTACTGGGCGTCGGCCGAGGAGGCCAGGGCGGGCTCGGCGGGCTCCGGTTCGGAGCGTCCGCGGCGCAGCCCCGCGCCCACCGCGACGAGCACCGCGGCGGCCAGCGCGAAGCCTCCGGTGAGCACCCACACGCCGGAGCCCCAGGCATGCCACCCGGCCGTACCGATGAGGGGCCCGACGGCGTAGCCGACCTGCTGCGGCGTCGTCGCCGCGCCGATGTAGCGGGCGCGCAGGGCGGGCGGGGCGACGAGACCGGGATAGGCCATCATCGACGGCGCGGCGACGACCTCCCCGAACGTCCACACCACCGTGGCGAGCACGAGCATCGCCACCGGGCTGGGCCCGGCGTAGAGCAGGTGGCCGATCCCCAGCAGCGCCATCCCGGCCGCCATGGGGACGCCGATCGGCAGCCGCTGCGTCCACTTGGACAGCAGCACCTCGAACGCGATCACCAGGAAGCCGTTGACGGTCAGCAGCGTCGCGTACACCTGCGCGCTGTGGCCCGACCCCTTGACGAACAGCGGCAGCGCGGCCGAACTCTGGATGTAGGCGAGCGCGGTCAGGAACAGGCCGAGGACCACGAGCATGAAGCGCCGGTCGGCGAGCACCCGCCCGTAGCCGGGGCGTTCCACCTCGCCCACGGCCTTCCCGCCCGAAGCGGTGGCCGGCCCGCGGCCCGGCCCGAGCGTCGCGAAGGCGACGACGCCGAAGGCCAGCGAGGTCGCGGCGTCGACATAGAACAACGTGTCGTAGGACGCGTAGGCCAGCAGGATCGCGGCGCCCAGGGGGCCGACCGTCGACCCCACGTTGAACGTGAGCCGCAGCAGCGAGAAGACCATGACGTGCCGGTCCTTCGGCGTCAGCTCCACGATCCACGCCATGGCCGCCGGCCGGTACGCGTTCGCGGTCAGGCCCGCGCCGCAGGCCACCAGCGCGCCCACCCACACGTTGGGGACGTGCACGATGGCCGCGGTCAGCACGGCGGTCCCGGCCATCGAGCCGGCGACGACCCAGCGGTAGCCGACCCGGTCGGCGACCGAGCCGCCCACCGCGGATCCGGAGATCCGCCCGACCATCAGCGCCATGAGGACGACGCCGCTCTCCCCCGCGCTGAAACCCCGCCCGGTGAGGAACAGCACCAGGAACGCGTTCAGGAACGCGGCGAGGTTGCTGATCAGGTTGCCCAGGACCAGGACCCGGACCGGCCCGCTCATCGTCCGCAGCGTGGACAGGACGGTCGGATGCGGCTCGCCCGCACTCATGAGTCGACCACCGGGGTCCGGTGCCTGCCGATCCGCCCGCTCATGAGATCGGCTCCAGCGGGGTCCCGGTGAAGGTGAAGAACCGCTCGGTGTCGGCGACGGCCGCGCGGCTCTCCGCGAGCGTCTCGGCGACCGCGATCACGTAGCCGCTGCGGGCCAGGCCACGCGGCGGCAGCCGCACCTGCGCGCCGGGCTGCGTCCCGACCTCCATCTCGACGATGGGCGGACGCAGGAACTCCCGGTGCGCCGTCGCCGAGGTGACCTCCATGTCGTAGGGCGGATAGGCGAACCGGACCGACGCGGCGCGAAGCGGCCCGGGGCGCGTCACGTCCGGCGCCCGGCCCGCGACGGCGCCGGCCGCCGCGAGCGGCGCGTCCCGGCCGGACGTCAGCCGGCCGAGGTGCGGGATCATCCCGCCGCCGAGCCGGGCGTTGATCTCGATGACGTGCATCGCGTCGCCGGTGAGCTTGAACTCGATGTGGGTGTAGCCGTCGGTGAACCCGACCGCCTCGTGCGCGCGGCGCGCCATCTCGTGCATGACCGGGTCGGTGAGCAGCGGATCGTTCGCGTCCACGTCGTGGCCGACCTCCTCGAACGCGAACGTGCCCGCCCCGAGGAACTTGCGCGCCACGATCAGCGGCGTGCAGACGCCCTGGTGCAGCACGCACTCGACGGAGATCTCGGGACCGTCGAGGAACTCCTCGACGATCACGTAGTCCTCGAACTGGCGGATGCGGCCCATCCGGACCCCGTCGGTGAGGGCGAACGCCGCGTCGAGTTCCTCCGGGCGTTCGACCTTGCGCACGCCCATGCTGCCGCCGAGGTTGCGGGGCTTGAGGATGACCGGGTAGCCGATCCCGGCGGCGAGCGCGCGGGCCTGGTCCAGGGACGAGACGGCCTTCGACGCGGGCTGCGGGAGCCCGGCCTTCCGTAGCGCCTCGCGGGTCGCGCTCTTGTCCCGGCAGCGCGCGACCGCGTCCGGGGTGAAGGTGGTGAACCCCAGTGCGCCGCTGAGGTGCGCCGCGGTCTCCACGTAGACCTCGTCGTAGCAGTAGACCCCGGCGATCTCGTGGTGGTCGGCCACCTCGCGGGCCGCCGCCGTCAGCTTGTCCAGGTCGAGGCAGTCGACCACGGTGTGGCCCACGATGTAGGGGTCCTCCCAGGTGGGCGGGGTCGGGTTCAGCAGCCACAGCCGGTACCGCGCCGACACCGACTCGAGGATGTAGGCGCGGTAGACCCAGTAGCTGCTCGCGACGAGAAGGAGGAGCGGGCGGTCGTCGCCCGCCGGCGGGCGGTGTGGCATGCGGACCTCGATCGGGATGGGAGGGGACGGGGACGGCGGAGCCCCGGGCTAGTCGGTGAAGTAGTCCTCCGGCCCGCCCCGGCGGCGGACGTCGAGGGTGGCGCAGTGGAAGCCGCCGCCGAACGTGTTGACCGTGCGGAACGGCACCGGAATGGGGGTGAACCCCTCCTTCTCCAGCAGCCGCATCAGTTCGGTCTCCTGGGCCTCCACGAAGATCCGCTCCTGGTCCAGCATCAGCGTGTTCATCGCGATCCAGCGGCTGCAGAAGTACATCGTCTGGTCCGCCGGGATGGCCGGTTCCGGGCAGACGATCATGTCCCAGCCGCGGAACGGCTCCGGCGGCTCCGGCACCCGCTCGGGGTTGATGAGCACCTTGCCCGGCCGCAGCGGGACGAACGTGGCGTTCATGTGCATCGGGTGGTCGTCGACGAAGGCCACCTCGCGCACCCGGAACCGGTCGCCGAGCAGCCGGCGCACCCACGCGATGCCGAACCGGTTCGTCACGTGGCTGCGCTGCACGAGGATGTCGCGGCCGAACCGCATGAAGTCCCCGGCGTCCAGGATCGGCTCGAACTCGGTGATGACCGAGGACTCCGGCGGGAACGGGTCTCGCGAGGGTCCCTTCGCCGCGGCGTACCCCGGGTTGTAGGAGGCGTCGGTCAGCTCCGGCCTTGGCGCGGCAACCCAGCCCGCGCCACGCCGGAAATAGTCCTTGAAGATCGTGCGGAACGGGTGGGTGGCGAAGTAGTACGACCGCCAGCCCATCGTGGCCTCGACGATCTGATCGCCCGCGACCAGCGCGATGTCGCGCGGGAACGTGTGCGAGGAGCCGCCGGTGGACTGCCAGGCCTGGGTGCCGAAGGGGCGTGACTGGTCCACCGGGTCCGGGCGGCGTACGGTCACGCCCGCGTCCTCGAGGATCCGGACGAACCCGTCGAGCTCCTCGCGTGCCGCCTCGACCTGCTCGGCCGGGAACGCCCCGCCGCCGTTACGGCGGTAGAACTCCCAGGCCTCCGGGGGCACGGTCGCCTCGATCGCGGGGTGCCACGGCGGCACGGCCGCGCCGTCGATGACCCCCACGATCACCTCCTCCAGCGGATCCCACTCGTTGTAGGAACCCACCGGGTTCGTGGCGTCGGTCATGCCGGGTTCCCTTCGAGAGTCCGTACGGCCACGTCGGCCGATGCCGAGACCGCGGTGAGGCCGTGCAGCCGCGCGCGCGGTACGAGCAGCACGTCGCCCTTGCCGAGCCGGTACGGCCGGCCGGTCGCCCACGCGTGCACGTCGACCTCGCCGTCGGTGACCTCGATGACCCGGTCGGCGTCGTACACGCGGGTGGAGAACGGGTCGCCGGGCCGCAGCCTGCCGACCTCGGCGTCGTCGCGCGTCGCGGTGGCGAGGGAGGCGCCCAGGCGGGTGTGCTCCTCCAGCGTGTCGGCCCAGCGGATCTGCGCGCGGAAGTCCTCATCGCCCAGGCGCAGCAGCAGCTTGGTGTCCTCGATGCCGCGGACCAGCTCGGGGATGACCAGGTCGCCGTGCGCGCGGGCGAAACCGAGCAGCAGGTTCTCGTACGTCATCCGGCCGTGGTGGATGTCGATGTGGGCGTGCTCGTCGCAGTACTTGGTGTCGACGCGGTCGCCGAACACCGCGCGCAGCATGGCGCCGGTGTCGGCGAAGCCCTGGGCGAACAGCCATTCCAGGTAGGTCACCGCGGCCATGTACCGGAACACGCCGCGGTGGTCCTCGGTGAGGTAGTTGAAGTAGTTCACGCCGACGAGCGAGCTGGTCAGGTAGAAGTTCCAGTACGCGTGCAGGTCCGTGCGCAGCCCGACGCTGGCGAGCATCCCCTTGAAGATCGTGCTGTGCTTGGCGGGGTAGAGCCCGTACCCGAACTCATCGTTGAAGATCTTGAACAGCTCGGACTGCTCCACGCCGTACGAGCCGCCGAGGTTGCGCGCCATCGCGGACGCCTCGGTCAGCGCGTCGAGGGCGAGCTGGATCAGGTGCATCCCGGCCGCCTCCTCCGCGTGGCGGCACTCGGTGATCGCGCGCATGGTGCCGCTCACCGGCGCGGCCGTGTCGACCGCCGGGTTGTTCCCGGTGTGGTCGGCCGGCGCGCCCGCGCCGCCGACCTCGCCCAGGAAGTACGCCTGGAGCTCCTCCAGGGTGCGTACGGGCGGCACGGTCACCGCGTCGTCGAGGAAGGAGAACGCATGGCGCTCCAGGCCGGGCCGGATCGTGTCGCGCAGCCGGCGTACCTCGTCGGAGTAGAACAGGTCGAAGTCGTCCTTGGCCGTGGCGAGCCCGCCCGGAGGCAGCAGGATCATGTCGCTCTCGTACGCGTTGCACAGGATGCGGCCGGCGATGAGCTGGCGGTACCCGAGGAACTCCGCCTCCGTGGCGGGGGCCGAGAAGTCCAGGTCGCCCACGCCGGTCGTGCTGATCGGCCGGTGGTAGGGGTTGCCGGTGATGTAGACCTCCGGCCCCGGCCGGAAGACGCGCTGCGCGCAGTAGGCCTCGATGGGGCCGGTGTCCACCCCGGTGACGATCGTCATTCCGCGGCTCCGTCCGTGAGGGTGCGCACGCCGCTGGCGACGGCGGTGAAGTGGATGTTCACACCGTCGTGCCGGGCGTCGAGCAGGAGTGGTTCGTCCGGCTGGACGTGGATGGGGACGGGCAGGCACTGGATGGCCTGCTTCCAGTGGGTGTTCGGGGTGCTCGGGGAGTTGGCGAGGCTGAGGCCCGGCACCAGGTCGAGCTCGAACCAGAACACGACCGCGTGGCAGGTGCCGGCCACCGACGGCGGCACGACGAACTCCGCGCGCCGCGGCTCGGCGGTGTCGCGGTAGAAGTCGAAGCGGAACACCTCGATCGGCTCCGACAGCATGCGGTGCTCGTGGTGGCGGAGCCGCGAGTCGAAGTACTCGATCGAGGACAGCTGGTTGAACTCGGTGAGGTCGAAACCGTACAGCTGCCCCACGTGGTTCTTGCGGTACAGCGACGGGCTCTCCACGAGCTGGGCGAACACGCGTCCACCGCACGGCAGGATGATCGCGTCGTCGGTGAGCAGGTGTTCGCGCGCGTGCGTGATCGTGGGCAGGATGCCCTCGCCGAGCAGCGCGCAGTCGACCGTCTCGGTGACCAGCACGTCGGCGCGGCGGGGCAGGTCGCCGGGTACGCGCATCCGGGTGGACATCTTCGGCACGACCGTGATCACGTCGTCGTGCCCGGCCTTGCTGATGACCCGGCGCGCGACCTCGGCGACCGGATGCTGGGCCTCACAGGCGACGACCTGGCGGGCGCCGGCGCGCGCGGCCATCATCGACAGCAGCCCGGAGCCGGCGCCGACGTCGAGGACCAGGTGCTGGGGCGAGACGATGTGCCGGATCGCCTTGTCGTACAGCTCCGAGCGCAGCTCGTCGTGGAGCATCTCCCAGTGCCAGCGCGGCACGCTCCGGCGGATCGCCCGGTTGCGGCCGATGAGCGCCCGCCAGTTGCCGTCCTCCACGCCGAGGACGAACTCGAACGCCTTGGCCGCCTCGTCGTACCGGCCCTCCTCGTACAGGGCGTGACCCCAGTCGATCAGCCCCTCGACGTTCGGTCTCGCGGCCTCCCGCCGAGCCTCGGCGGCGTCGACCAGGCTCCCGGCCTGGACGTCGTCTTCCATCTTCGATCACCCGTCTTCTCTGCCGTTCACCCGGCGGATCGTCGATCGGCTACTCGTGTACGCCCGTCGCCCCCACCGGGCAGGGCCGCGTCCTCTCCTGCCCGGCCTCCGGCGGCAGGTTGGCCAGAATGCGCTTGTGGATGACGGTGATCGGCGTGTCCTCCTCCACGTCCGGGAGGAGCACGACCGCCTCGTCGCCGCTGCGGACCATCGGCACGGAGGTACGTTTCACGGCCGCGGTGCCGACCTTGGTGCCGTGCCAGGGACAGACGAGCCGGCGGCCGTCCGGGGTCTGGCGGCTCAGGCTCAGCGGCCCGCCGCGGTGCGGGCACCGGTCGCGGACGAGCAGCGGCCGCCCGTCCGGCGCGAACACGAAGTAACGGTGGTGACCCACCAGCACGGTGTTGTGCCTGCGCAGGTCCATCACCACGACGCGACTCATCGGCTCCTTCTTTCGGGCGTGGGGGCATGCTCGGATCGGGACATGCCGGTCGGCATGACCCGTGAAGGGAACCCGGGCCTATGTCGTGGGCTCGTCGGCGACCGGGTGCAGCAGGTACCGGCACTCCGGTGAGACGGCCTTGACCCCGTACACCCGGCCCGCGGGGATCAGCACGGCGTCGCCGCGTACGAGCCGCTCCGGCTCGCCGGTCGCGCTGGTGACCAGGTCGGCCTCGCCCGCGTCCACGACGAGGACCACCGAGCCGTCGTGGCTGCGGGTGCCGAAGGGGCCGTCCGCGCTCGCGCGTACGGCCCGGGGCTCGCCGGTACGGGCGGCGGCGCCGAGCTCGCGGTGGCGCGAGATGGCGTCGGCCCACCGGATCTGGGCCGCGGTGTCCTCCTCGAACCAGCCGCCGATGAGGCGCGCCTCGGCGATGCCGCGCATGAGCTCGGGCACCACGCCCGGCCCGTGCTTGTCGGCCAGGGCCAGCAGGACCTGCTCGCGGGTGATGCGCCCGTGGTGCTCGTCGATGTGGGCGTGCTCGTCGCAGTAGTGCAGGTCGACGTCGTCGCCGAAGATCTCGCGGTAGACCTTGATCATCTTCACGAACGCCGGTGCGAAGACGGCCTCCGCGTACGTGACCGCGCCCGCGTAGCGGAAGAACTTCGCGTGGTCGCGGGAGACGTAGTAGTAGAAGTTGTTGGTGGCGAGCGGCCCGGCCAGGTAGAAGTTCCAGTACGCGTGCACATGCGTCGCCATGGCGCGGCTGCGCAGCATCTTGGCGAAGATCGTCGTGTGCTTGGTGTCGTAGACGCCGTAGCCGAACTCGTCGATGAAGATCTTGAACAGCGCCGACTGTTCGGGGCCGTACGCTCCGGCGAGGTTGCGCGACATCGCCGACGCCTCGGTGAGCCCGTCGAGCGCGAGCTGTACCAGGTAGGTGTCGGCGGCCACCTCGGGCCGCCGGGCGGCGGCGATGGCGTTCAGCGCCGGCGACTCCCCCTGTTCGGACTCGTCGGTCACGTGCTGGAAGTACGCGTCGAGGACGTCGACCGTGCAGTCTCCGCTGACGTCCACCTCGTCGGCAAGGCAGTCGAAGACGAACCGCTCCAGGTCGGAGACGGTGGCCTCGCGCAGGTGGCGGAGCCCGGCGCCGTAGAACTCGTCGAAGTCGCCGCGGAGTTCACTCAGCCCCTGTTCGGGCAGCAGCACCGTCTCGGACTCATAGAACGTGCCGAGCAGCCGATGCGCGGCCAGTGAGCGGTACGTGCCCCGGTCACGGGCGGTCAGCGGGTGAGCGAAGTCGATCTCGGGGAACGTCTCCGGCGCGAGCATCCGCCGGTACGGGTTGGGCCCGTGCAACACCTGACGGTCGCCGCCGAACAGCGAATTTCGCGCGAAGGAGAGGGCACGCTCGGAAAGGGGCGTGGTAACGGCGCCCACCGGCACCGAGACAGGCTGAAGTGTCATTTATCGACCGTCCAACAAGTCTAAATCGGTCAGGCTTAGACGATGATCGCGTCGTCGAGGATCGCCCACTTAACGCGAGACAAGGACTTTCAGCTCGGGCACGGCACAACAATGTTGCGCTGCGCAATGGATGTATTACCCAAAGAGGGACCCACTCCTTGGGCTTATCTGGCGGGCAGATTAACACCTGAAATGAGCCTGCCGGTATAACGTTCCGGAAACACAAGAACAGGACAGTGAGCCATCTTTCAGACATTCTTCACATATCAGGCAAAGGCTCTGGTTCCGGCGCTCCGCCGGGAAGGCGACGCCCTGCCGGGCGTGCGGGCGCGGATCGGACGCGAGGGCTGACGATGACGATGACCGCCTGGTCAAGGCTCCAGTCGAGGAACGCCGAGCGTCCCACCTGCGCGAATTCTGGGCGTCACCGGCCGGCACAGCGGACCCGAAGAGGTTCCGCGGCCACCGTACACCTGCGGTCAGGCCCACTGACCACCATGGTCAGGTAAAGAAATCGGGAAGGCGCCGGACCATTGCTCGATCACCGGGCCGGAGAGGATTACCCGGAAACGGTGGCCGTATCCGGCCGACCCCACCCCCTTACCCGCGCGGCATGAGCCGAGAAAACCCCTGACGAACATCCCAACAAGTGGTGACGAAAGATTCACGGACGGCTTCCACATATCCATTCCGTACAACTGTCGTCACGGAATGAAAAGCGCGGGCGGCCGGCTCCAGCGTTCGTAGACGTCCCGCAGCGACGCCCGCCGTCCCGCGTGTGACAGGACGTCCACGCAGGAGGCCCACTGCTCGACGGATCCGGCCGGCGGAAGGCCGCGGATCTCCGGGTCGGTGACCTCCGCCATTAGCCCCCGTACGACCGCCTCGTCGATCGTCCGGTACGGCCGCTCCCAGAACGGCGTGACGGCACGCGCGGGCGCCGGCAGGCTTCGCTGCCGCTGGAGGTCCAGCAGAGCCTCGGCGGCGTCGGCCAGCGCCTGCTCCCGTTCCTCCCAGCCGGACGCCGACACCGCCCGTTCCAGATCCAGCCGGCCGGCGATCGGGAGCGTCGCGAAGGCCGTGCCACGCCACTTGGCGTACGGCGACCAGCGGCGGGACAGCGCGAAGGCCAGCGAGATCACGTCGGCGGCCAGCTCGGCGCACAGGAGGCGAGAGCCCAGCTCGTCGCCGCGCTCGGCGGTCCGCCCCACGAACGGCAGCTGCTGGGCCAGGCGCCTCCACCCGGCGGCCAGGACGTACCGCTCGACGTCCGGCGGATACCAGCGCAGCGTCTGCCGGCACCGGGCGAGCGTGGTGGTCCGGTCGGTGAACACGGGACCGGCGGTCACTTCGAGCACGCTCTGCCCCGTCAGGCAGAGCCAGTCGCGCGCCGAGAGGCCGCCGAGCGGATCGACGCCCAGCCGTCCGGCGGCGAAGTCCCCGACCGTGGCGGTCTCCACGTTGTGCGTGGGCGCGGCGTCCCACGTGACCGGAAATCTCACCGGACGGCCGTGAAAGGTCCGCGGCAGCTCCTCCTCGAGCACCTCGACGATCCGCGCGACCGGCGCGCCGTCGTCCACGAGCAGCGTCAGGCGACAGCCCCAGTCATGGTCACGGCTCATCGCGTCGTCGAGACCGAGCACGTCCGAGCCCGAGCCCAGGCGCGCCGTGGCGTACGGCAGCCCGGGAAGGACACGGTCGAGAAGCGGCTCGACGACCTCGGCGGCGAAGGAGCGGGCCAGTTCGGCTCCGGAGACGTCCACCGCGCCACCGCAACAGACGCGGCCCGCCGTACGCAAGCCATTAACCGTCTTCGGCGGTGGCCCGCTTAGCCTCGGCCGCCTCCCGCGGCACTCGTCATGGAGACGTCGCCGGCGCGGTGAATCACGGTGCGGGGGCCTGGGAGGCCGAAGGCACGGTGACGTCGGTGATCGCCGAGGGCGCCGGGGTCACGTTGACGGTCGGGGTCAGGGTGTTGGTGCTGGTGAAGGGTAGCCGGATGCGGTTCACCGTGTCGTCCGAGCTCCAGTTCCGGTTCCAGTTGCGGTGATAGTGACGCGCGGCGTAATTACGCGAGCGCGAACTGTTGTTCCGGTACGTGTGATCGTCCTTACCGGGAGCCTGCGCGGACGCCGGAAGGCTCGCGACCACCCCGCCACCGGCGGCGACGAGAAACCCAACGACCACGATGGTCTTCTTGAACATGATGTCCTCTTTTTTCTTAATGGCAGGTATATCCGCATTCAGATAAAAGCTGAACTGCGGCGCCATGGGTATTCCCCGTTACCATCGGTGGCAATATATATGTCGGGTAACACGCCAATAAAGGACGTATCTCCCGCACCACGTCACGCCGCCATGCACAGCCGGGAGGCGAGCCCCGTGACGATCAGGTGGCCTTCTCGACCTCGTACGCGCAGGGCTCCCGTTCCGCCGGGCGGGACGAGCCCGCCGAGCGTTCCCGTTACACGACCACTCCACCGAGGTCTCCGCGTTCGCCTCGGCGAACGACGCCGGGACCTCGGGGCCTTAGCCCGTGACGAAGTCGGGTTCGAAGCCAGACCCGGGTCCGCCATGAGACGCGGCACCGGCCTCATCACCGCCCGGCCGGCAGATGCGCGCCTTCGCGTTCATCTCGAGCGCCCGCAGAAACCGCGCGAGGCGGCGCCGCCGGCAGCTTCAGCTTGCCCGCCCTGTCCCCGCATCGCCCCCGCTGGTACGGGCCGTCCCCGGACACCGATCTGCCGGAGCGGAACGCCGCCCAGCTGACCGTTCGTTGGCCGGAGATGAGTGTCGATCCAGAACCCGGCGATGATCCGAGGACGTGGGGATATGCCGCCTGTACCTGGTGTGCGCTCTTCGCCGCGGTGCACGTCTATTGGGCGGTCGGCGGAGACGCCGGACTGGCGTCGTCGGCCGGAGCCGACCTGGCCACCCGCAGACCAACCGCGTTCGTCCTGCTCGGACTGTGGGGCGTGGCCCTGACACTCCTGGCCGGAGCGGCATTCGCCGTAGCGCTGGCCCGCTGGCGGCCAGCCGGCGGCCTGCGCCGCGGGATGACGATCCTCGGCTGGCTGACCGGCACCGCCCTGCTCGCCCGCGCACTGCTGCTCGAACTCGTCCTCCTCACCGGAACAGGCGATGTCGCGTCCTCGGTCGGCCCGCTGGAAACGCACTGGAGCCTCATCCTGTGGAACCCCTGGTTCGCCCTGGGAGGACTCATGCTGATCCTGGCAACCCGCCAATTCCAACGAACCTGACCGCCGCAGAACCCTTCCCCAAGGGCGCGTGGGGCGGAGCCCCCTCGGCAGGCCGGCGCGCCCACACCGGGCCACGCCGTGAACGTTACGACCTCGCTGCCACCGCATCCGACCACACCGCCCAGCCGCCCCCGACGTCGGCCGACGCGTCCAACACGCACGTTCAACGGGAGGGGACCCCCATGCGCGCCATCATCATCGCCGCTGCTGCTGCTGCGGCCATCGCCCTGACCGGCTGCGTGCCGGTCGAAAACTCCGCCGACCCGAACATCGCCACCCCGGCCGCCAGCGGCGCGGGCACTGCGAAGGCGAAGCCGAAGACCACCCGCGCGATCACCTACCGGATCGGCGGCTCGGCCACCAGGGCCCTCATCACCTACACGACGCCGTCCGGCGAGGAGCAGCAGAACGGCGCACACGTGCCGTGGCACAAGGCGTTCAAGGTCAAGAAGGACGCTTTCGACGTACTCACGGTCTCTGCGCAGAACTCCGGTGGCGGCACGATCACCTGTGAGATCGACGTGGACGGCATCAGGGTCAAGGCCGCAAAGTCCTCTGGCGCGTACGCGATCGCGTCCTGCGACCACACGCTCGGGTTCTGATCACGGACCAGCGGCAATCACCGTACGGACCACCGCACTACGAGCCGTCACCCATCCCGCCGCACCACGCTCCGCCACGGCGCAGGCGCATGCCCGCCACCGTTGTCGTCCTGCTGACACTCGGCATCGTTCTGGTCGTGATGGTCACCGGCGGGCTCGCATACGTCGTTACCCGGCCGAAGCCTGTCACCATCTCCGGCGCCTTCACCATCATCGATGGCGTGTCCGGCGGCAAGGAATGCCAGGGCGACGATGGTTACGACGACATTCATGCTGGGACCGATGTCGTCGTACACGACGCCTCAGGGAAGACCATCGCGACCGGCCGGCTTGAAGACGGCGTCGGCGAGCAGATGGTCGCCGACGTCGCGCTGCGGTGTCGGTTCGACTTCACCGTGCACGACGTGCCGCCGCAGAAGTTCCACGGCATCGAGGTGAGCCACCGGGGCATCGTGACGTTCACCTCAGCACAGGTCGCGAAGGAGCCGATCGAACTGACGCTCGGCGACCACGGCTGAGCCTCGATGGCGCGGCCTGGGCGCGTATACGCCGATCACGCACAGAGACGCCCCGCCGGTCCCCTGGACCGTGCGGGGCATCAGCGTGTTGGTGCACGCGAGATCAACGTATCCCGAGCGGGACGACTGCAAGCCGATCCCAGCGATAGAGCCGGCCGACACGCTCTTGACTGGCCAGACTCACCTGTCTGATCACTGCATCGATCGCCGGCGGCGCCTCCCTCATCGCCTCTATGGCCGGCGCGGCCGGGCCCTCCTGGTTGCTGTAGGCGAGGGTCATGTGAGGCGTCCAGTTCCGCCCGGCGAGCTGGTGCGCGCGTACGGTACTCGCGACTGCACTTCGGAGCCCATCGCGCATCGGATCCAGAGCCCGGCCGGGCCGGATGCCGAGCATCACCGCCTCGCTGTGAAACAGCGCCCGGCCGAGCGAGACGCGGACTGGTCGCAGCTCCTCCAGTCGCTTGGTCGCCGCCTCGCACATGGCGTTGACCTGCGTCTCGTCGATCTCGTCGGCGAAACCGATGATCTGCGTCGTCATGTGCAGCCACTGCTCGGGGACTAGGTCGAGGCCCGATATGCCGGTCAGCATGGCCTGGCAGCGCTGGGCCAGCGCAACGACCTCTGGCTGATCGTCGAAGAGGATGTGCCAGACGTACAGCCTGCGGCCGGGCCGGACACCAGGCCGCCACCACCAGTGGTCCGTCATCCGCTCGGGCAGCGGGCTCATCCATCCTCCTGTGGGGTGAGCGCCCGCCGATGCAGCGCGCCGGCGCGGAAGTCCTTGATCTGCTCACGCAGATTGTTCGCCGCCCCGCTACCGGCGTACCGGCGCTGAGCGAGTTGCCGCTCTACCACGCCAAGCCGTCCCGCGATCGTGACAACGCGTAGTTCGGGTGGCAGCTCCAGCACGGGCGCGACTTCCTCCGCAGCGCCATCGACCTCGCCTGCCATGGCGTGCGCGATACCCGCTCCGACGCGAACCTGTGACCAGGTCCCGTACACCCAGAGATCTCCCTCGCTCCACGCGTCGTCCGCGGCCTGGACCTCACGGAGCACCCAGGCGGGATCGTACGCGCCTATGGCGACCTGAAGAGCGTAGGTGGCCTGCCTGGGTCGCGGGCAGGCCCAAGCAGAACCAAGGTCGGCTCCGGGGGGCAGCTCATCGCGGGCTTGACGCGCGCGGAACAAGGCCTCCTCGGCGCCCGCCAGGTCACCGAGGGACTGCAACGCATTCGCTTCCTGGCTGGCCAGAAGAATCCGCGCCTCAATGGGAGGGCTGCACTCATATCCCTGACGGGCGAATGCAGCAGCCTCGCCATAGCGCTGCTCCCACTTGGCGGTCTTGGACTGAGCGCTCCGCGCGAGGGCTCGGTGAAGGTCGCTGTCGGCTTCTTCGGCACACAGCCATGCTGTGTGCCCGTACGCTCGCGCCGGTCCATACCGCCCGATGTCGCCGGCCAGGAGGCATTGCACCGCAAACAGCTCCGACGCGGTACAGAACAGGGCGCTGGTCTGAGTTAGTCGCTGCCGCCCATCCTGCAGAAGGCCCGTAACCTCTCCGAGTAACGCGGACGTATCAGCGAGTACCTCCATCGGTGCCCGGCTCGCATAGTCGACCGCGATGCGTCGCGTCTCCTGCTCAAAGAATGCGATCGTCGACGGCCCCGTGTTCGTGCTCTCGATCCAATGGGCGAACTGTGTCGGGGTGGGCATCCGCACTGTCGGCACCGTGCCGCGATCTGGCCGGACGAACGCGGCGAGCGCACCGCCAGCGCCGAGGGCATTGTCGACCCGTCTGGCCATCTCCTCCGAGGGTCGTTGCAGATCACGAGAGATTTTCGACAGATATCCGACGTTGGCGGGAAGCGCCCCCGCGAGCTTCCTCAGGCTGATCTCGCGCTCGGCCATGAGCGCCCGCATGTACTCACCGAACGTCATCGCGTGCACCATTCGCGTCGTCGGCAGAGGTGTTGCCTGGGCGTTGCCTTCATTCCTAGCAACTAGTCAACACCTTCACGGTAGCCCTACCGGGGCCGTTCTATGAGGGGATCCGACCGGCAAGGAGGTGGGAGCACATGGTGCACGCGCCCTCGGATCCCGTCGCGGACGTTCGCCGCCAGGTGACCGCCCGCCTGCACGAACTGGAAACGGCCCTCACGGCGCACGGCTTCACGGACGTCGCGGTCGATGTGACCTTTTGGAGTCTCGAGGTTCGAACGCCCGCATGTACACGTCGCGTGCAGTTCGCCCCCCGACCCGTCCGGCGAACTGGTTTTGAGCTGGCACCTCGTCTTGCCGACGCCGACCGAACTCCTCGGCGGTGAGGGAGACATTCCCGAGGTCCAGATCAGGTGCCGGGCGTTAAAGCCACCGCGCGGGAACGGCCGCAGTACTTCATCCATCACGGCGGAAGGGAGGTGCGAGACATGGACACGCTGACCATCGACCCGATCGAGGACCTGTTCACCAGCCCGCCGGCGCTGGAGGTACCGCCGTTGGAGATCCGCAACACCTACAAGAAGGAGAGCGGCAGCAGCGACGGCCAGAACACCCAGGACGAGATCAAGACCTGACGATCCGGCGGTCGGCGGCCTCTGGTCGTCGGCCGCCCAAATGAGGAGCCGACGTGCTGAAGTTAAAGATCGCGCTCGACGACTCCAGCGGTCCGTGGCGATGGAGCGGGTGCCGCTGGACCCGAGCCGACTCCTGGATCGAACCCTACGACCATCCCGCGCTTGAGTACCGCGCTGACGGCGGCCGCTTCATCGTCCGAGAACGGGTCCCCGGCCGCGACGGTGCTGGCCTCGCCGACCGGCTGGCCGACTTCGTCGACGTCCATATCGACGCCGGTCGGATTCAGATCGCCGCCGGGCGCTACGGCATCGCACCGCTGTACCTCACCGAGCAGGCGGGCGTCCTTCATGGCTCGTGGGACCTGTTCGACCTGCGACCCCACATCGATCCATGCGCCCTGGTCGACCGTGAGGTGGCCCGGATGCTCACGTTCCATCCCCGGTACGGCCACGACACGGTTTTCGCCGGCGTGACCGGCTCAGCGAGCGGTCGACCGCAGTGCATGACCGTAACGGCCTGGCGCTGCGGTACCCCGATCCCGCGCCGCATTCCAGGCCGCGGACCTTACGGCCCGACGCGGGCGACGCGGTCATCGACGCGTTCGAGCAGCTGCTCGTCGACACGATCGGCGGGCATGTCTACGATCCGGCCACAGCCTGCGCGGAGCTGTCCGGCGGCATGGACTCCGCGAACGTCGCCGCCACTCTGGGCGTACTACACCCGCACCAGGTTGAGACGGCGGCCATGATTGTGCTCAGCGATGCCGGGTGCCAGCAGGCCCGGCGTCGCGACGGTTTCATCGGCCGGCTCGCGCTCGGCGCCGACACCACGGTCCCGCTCGGCCGGCACCTCCCGTTCTGCCCGAGCGGGCCGCGTGGCCCGTATGACGATGTCTACTCCGAGGCTCAGGCGGCGATGCTGGCGCAGTTGGCCGTCCACGGCATCCGGACGGTGTTCACCGGGATCGGCGGGGACGAGATGCTCGCCCGGACAGCCGATGAGTGGGAACTCCTGCCTGCCGGTACCGCCATGGAGCCGACGCCGTGGATCGGCGACCGTACCCTGGCAGGGCTGAAGGAGACGGACAAGGGCATCGCCCCCGCCACGGTCGTCAACGAAATGACCCTCAGTGCCCAAGCGTGCGCCGCGCCGGCGTTTCTTCGAGCCGGCATGTGGCCGACCCACCCGCTTTCCGACCCGAGACTCATCCGATTCGGCGAATGGCTCCCATGGGAGTGGCGGTCGCACAAACGGCTCTTCCGCGCACGGCTGGAGCGCCGCGGCTGCCACGGCGAGCTGATCCACCCGCCGCTGTCGGAGAACTTCGCGCCGACGATGCGCGCCGGCCTGCGCCGGCATGGTGTCGCGCATGTCGACATGATGCTCCGGGGCGGCTCCCCGCTGATCGACGGCGGCTATCTCCGGCCGGACGGCCTGGCGGCGGCCCGCGACCGGCTTGCGGCCGGAGAGTACGTCGAGCGGGATGCCGAACTGTGCGCCGCGCTGGCCCTGGACCAGACGCTGCGGGCCTTCAGCTGACCGTCGCGCTTTCCGTCACAGGGAGGTCGGGCTGGAGTTCGGCTCGCCGACTCAGCCCGACCACCGTGACCCCACTACGCTCTACCTCTCGCACGACCCGCCAGCCCTGGACCTGCGTGTAGTAGCGAACCAGGCCCGGCTCAATCGTTCCCCGCCGCACCCATTCCCGGCCTGTGCGGGCGGCATGGTCGAGTACCCATCGCAGCATCAGATGCCCCATGCCCTGACCCGCGAATGCCGGGTCCGTGACAGTAGACGCCACGAAGTAGGCCGGCTGGGCGCACTCCTCCGGCGTCCAGAACCAGGCGGGGGACGACTCGAACAAGCAGGTCGTCCCGACGATGCGGCCGTCACGGACCAGGGCCCACATCGGGACGTCCGGATCGGTGGCCTGCCTGCCATGGTCGGGAGCGAACCGCCGCCACCCGTCGCCCTCCAGGCCACGGGCCTCAAGCCAGTCAGCGCGCGCCCGGGTCATCGTGGCGACTGCCTGTTCATCACCAGCTGTCGTCCGCCGCATCACCAACATGCGGCGACACTACGCTCACGATCTTCACAGTGCGCCGCGATCTTCTGGACGCGTATGGCTTTCTCGTGGGCATTCTGCCGACAAGGAGGTAAGGCGATCACTCCCGGCGTGGCTCCGGCGTACGAGCATGGCATCGCGCTCCGCGCCGGTAGGCGGCTCCCAGGTACGCGCGGCGATGATGCACAGCGCGCCGACGGCCATCCGGTCAGGGTTCACACCTGTCATGCGTCGGGGAGCCGGCAGGTTTGATCTTGATATGACCGGGCTCGGTACGTGTACGTTCTGCCTCCGGCCAGTGAGAATTTCACTGGCCGGGGTATCTGCAACAGCGCAGTCTGCAGCCGTGGCGGCGGGCTCGCCTCGTCCGCGCCGGTACGTATGCGGTTCCCTTTCGTACGCAGCATCTGCTTGGCGTGGTGGTGAACCGGCCCTCGGTGTGACCTGACCGATGATTCTTCCGCGCCGTGCCGGTCTTATCCGCCGAGTACCGGCTCACGGGAGGCTGACACCATGCGAAAACTGACTTATGGCATGAACCTGAGCCTGGACGGCTACATCGCCGCGCCCGGCGACGACATCGGCTGGAGCGTGCCGAGCGACGAGCTGTTCCAGTGGTGGTCCGACCGGGTGGGGGCGACGGGCCTGGCGCTGTATGGGCGCAAACTGTGGGAGACGATGAGCTCCCACTGGCCGACCGCCGACCAGCAGCCCGGCGCCACACCGGCGGAGATCGAGTTCGCCCGCCGCTGGCGGGATATGCCGAAGGCGGTGTTCTCCTCCACGACCAGCACGGTCGACTGGAACACCCGCCTGGTCACCGGCGACGCGGTCACCGAGATCACCCGGCTCAAGGCCGAGAGTGGCGGCCCCATGGACATCGGCGGCGCCACACTCGCCGCAGCGGCCATGCGGGCCGGGCTGATCGACGAGTACGTGCTGGCCACCGCACCGATCTTGGTGGGCAGCGGAACACCGTTCTTTACGGCCCTGGACAACTGGGTGAACCTGACCCTTGTGGAGACCCGGACGTTTCCCGGCGGCGTGGTCCTGACCAGGTACGAGACCAGGCGCTGAGTAGCCGACCTCGGATCGGCCCGGGCTCCGGGCCGCCCGAGGATCTCCTGGCGCTGTGTTCCGAAGCGATCGTGATCCACCTGCCGGATCACAGGCCGTACATGTAAGGGATCCCCTAACGGACGACCGGACCGTGTGGCTACCGGCTCTCCCGGCTGGTGATGAGGTACGCCTGCCGCGGCGTCCAGTCGTTGAGGGCTTGGCGCAGTCGCAACGTGTTGTAGGTGTGGCGGAGCCGTTGATCTCGACGGCCAGGGTGTTACCGTCGCCGATCGCCGCCCGACACAGGTGCTCGTACTTCAGCGTGCAAGCGCGTACGCCTCGTACCCTTCGTCAAGCGCGATCGCGAGGACAGTCGCCGAGTCGAGTCCACCACTCAGCAAGACCACAGCCTTGCGCCTGATCGCACTCATCCGTTCCCCCTGCTCACATCTTGGAACTACCTACCGGACGAATGTACGTTCAGCCTCTGACAGTCCCAGCGATCTCCACTCAGCCAGGAGTACGCCCCATGCTCTCCGCACTCCTCACTGATCCCGATCGGCTATGGACCGCCGCCGAAGTCCTCGCGCGACCCAGCGCCGTCCCGCCCGCACCCGGCGTTTACGGCTGGCATTTCGACGTCGCACCTCACCCAGACCTGCCGGCCAAGACCCTGCTGTACGTCGGCATCGCACCCCGGAAAATGACCACCCGTACAAGCACCCAGCACCTGCGCAAACGCGTCCGCTACCACTATCGAGGCAACGCCGAAGGCTCCACCCTCCGCCTCACCCTGGGCTGCCTACTCGGCCTAGAGCTCCGACGCGTCGGCAGCGGCAGACGCATGACGTTCGGCAAGGACGGCGAGACCCAACTGACCGCCTGGATGGCCGAACACGCCCGCGTCTGCTGGATCCAGCACCCGGAACCATGGACCTGGGAGACCGACCTCATCACCCAGCTCGACCTGCCGCTCAACCTCGATCAAAACAAGCACAATCCCTTCCATCCACAACTCACAGGCCTCCGCGCTCAAGCCCGAAACCTCGCCCGAGCACTTCCCATCATCAGCTAACACCTCCATTACGCAGAACCCGGCGGGAGGCCCCGTCCGAGCTCGGCGAGCGTACGGGAGTGTCCTCGGTTTTGCTGGTCAACAACGCTGGCCCCGATTATGAAGATTGACCCACCCTCCGTACGAGCTGGCACCATGGCCAACTGGCCATCCTCCAAAGGTTGAGATGGACCCCATAAGCGCGGGGCGTTTTGCGGTGAAGATCCCGGACGGTCGCCGCTTCTGACGCCAGACGCGACTCGCGCGGCTGTTGCCCGGGCTCGTCCAAGGCCGAACTTGCTCGATCGCGGAGCGACGCCGGAGACGCCCCTTGGCGTGTTACTTCGAAGCCACACTCTCAGCTTGGGAATTAAATGGAAATCGGCCCCCAGCGGCCCTGACCTGCCGATGCGGCTGCCCGCGAGTGACCTCTGCATCCCGCGACTGGGTCGTTGGCTCAACCAGCCGTGGGCCGGCCGACGGTGCTTTAATTCACGCTGGTCGATCTGGGTGTTCAGGTGCGATACAGGATCTCGTGGGACGCTGGTATCGCGAGTTCTGTGAGGTCGACGCCGAAGTCCCAGCAGTCGATCGTGAATGAGTAGGGCTTCCGCGGCCGACGGTGCTTGGTCACCGCGTGCTCGCGGGTCCAGCGGAGGCGGCCGTCTTCGGTGAGCCAGACGTCGAAGGTGAGCGTGTCGATCTCGTGTCGGCGCAGATGTCGATAGACACCTGACAGCAGCGGGTTCTTCCAGCCGGTCCAGCATCGTCAGGCGGTCGAGCGGCGCCGGCGGGAGACCGGCTGCCGGATGGCTGCGGCGGTTCCGCGGCTGACCTCGTCCGCGTTCCAAGCGCGCAGGGCGATCTCGACGGCGTCACGCGTGCTCACAAGTGACCGTCCAGCGCAGGGTGACCGATTGGTTGGGGCGCAGGTAGTCACGGGTGAGCGTGAGGACGTCGTCTCCTTCGTCGTCCCAGATCAGTTCCTCGGTGGCGGAGTTCTCCGTACCGTCCTCATGTTCCTCGACGGCCGAACAAGCTGATCAAGCCCCCCGCCTCACCGTGCCGCAGGTTGATCGTGAAGGGACGCATGTAGCGCGCGATCGCCTGCCACCAGTACAGGGCGCCTTCGAACCAGCCACCCTCACACGTCTCACCGACCACCGCCGACTCCTCTGGCTGGATCGCTGGGGACAGTTGGCAGGCGAACTTCGCCAGGTTCGGTGCCTCGTGGACCCGCTGGATGGCAACACGGCGCGTACTCTCGGCCAGTGGGCGGATGGTCAGCTTGCCGCTCGTGTACTGGAACCGCAGACCCGCGACAGTCGCGTCAGCGGCCGGTCGGTCATGTTCAGCACTTCGTAGCGATAGGTCAGACGCGCGGCGCCGTCGGCGCTGATCTCGATGTCGATGCGCAGGTCCAAGTCGATGATGTGACCCGCCAAGTGAGCGAACTGACCTCACGGCCGCTGAGACGCTGAACCTTCTTCAGCTTCAACAACCGCTGCCCCAAACGCTGCGTGCCCTCGCTGACCTCAGTGGTCATACGTGCGGGCAGACCCGCGTATGGGCGGCTCCCTTCTGGTGGTGATCAGGACCCATCCTCGTACTGGGGACTGCAACACGGAGAGGTCCTCGGCCTGCGATGGGAGGACATCGACCTGAACAAATCGGAACTGAAGGATCAAGAGACAGCACACGAGGCGGCCGGAGACGGCTGGGCCGACCTCGGCCTGGTGTTCACGACGCACACCGGCCGACCGATCGAACCGCGGAACTTCAACCGGAGCTTCGCCAGCGCCACACCAGGACGGGCGTCCGCAAGATCCCGGTCCACGCGACCCGCAAGACATGCGCCTCGATCCTCGTCGCCATGGACGTCCATCGCAGGGTCGCGATGCAGATCCTCCGGCACAGCCAGATCTCGGTGACCATGAACGTCTACAGCGAGGTCTCCTCCGAAGCCACCCGCCGGCGCTCAAGCGCCTCGGGAAGCGTCTGGACTCGTAGCTGTACTAACAAGATCAAAAAGGCCGGTTCCATGATCGGAACCGGCCTTTGACATGGGTGGAGCTGAGGGGATTTGAACCCCTGACCCCCTCGATGCGAACGAGGTGCGCTACCGGACTGCGCTACAGCCCCAACGACGCAGTAAGGCTAGCAAACATTGGGCACTCCTCGCGCACCCGAGGGGCTCGGGGGCGGCGAAAAGCGTCGCGGGCCGCCGGGCCGGTGCGGACGGCACCGGACGCGGTGGCCCGGCTCACGCGACGGAGCGGCCTAGGGGGTCAGTCGCCGACCGCGCGGCGGTCGGTGTACTGGTCGTAGACCTCCTCGTGTGCCCAGGCCGGGAGTTCGATGACCTCCGCCGTTCGGGCGGCCTCGGTCTCCTTAGCCTTCTGCTCCTCGCGGGCGCGTCTGGTCGCCTCCGCGCGGGCCGTCTTGGCGCGGCGGCGCATCTCGGCGCGGCGGGCCTGGTCCACGCGGACCGCGACGCGCAGCAGCGAAAGATGTCCGGCCAGCAGCACGGCCGGCGGGACGGTGAACCACCACGGCGCGGCGTGCGACGCGGCGACCACGATCGCGGTCAGGGTCAGCAGGCTCAGGCCCAGCGTGCGGCGACGGCGGCGGGCGATGACGGCGCCCCGGGTGACCCGGCGCCGCCGGGCCGCAGGCGCAACAGGGGCGGCAGGAGCGGCAGAGGAGGGCGGCGCGTCCGTCTCCGGAACACCGTCCTCCACCTCCTCGTACACGAAGTCGTCAGAGGTGAGCGGCTCGTTGCGACGGTGCAGGAGGCGGCCGATGCCGTCTCCGTCGCGGCGGAGCCACATCGGCACGAGAACGACGCCCCAGACGGCTACGATCGCCAAATAGAGGACTGCACTGCTCATCAGCCCTCCCCATTGCCGCGTCCAGGCCCGCGCCGACCTTGGATACGCGCGCGCTCACGTCCCGCACGCTAGGACCCACACTCAGTGGTTGACGAGTATTCGGGGCGGTGTGTCGCGAGATCGGGCCGTACATAAACGCCGGGATACCAATCTTTTGCGATCTGCCGGTTCAGCGGGGGAAAGCCTGCCGCGTGCTCGCCCGCCAGCGGGACATCAGTCCACCGGGCACATCCTCGGAGGTCAGGGCGTAACAGATGTGGTCGCGCCAGGCTCCGTCGATGTGCAGATGCCGCTGGCGGACGCCTTCCTCGCGGAATCCGAGCTTTTCCACGACGCGGCGGCTCGCGGCGTTCTCCGGTCGGATATTGGCCTCGACGCGGTGGAGGCCGACGTTGAAGAAGCAGTGGTCGACGGCGAGGGCGACCGCGGTCGGCATCACCCCCCGGCCGGCGACGGTCTTGTCGACCCAGTAGCCGATCTGCGCCGACCGCGCGGAGCCCCACACGATCGCGCCGATGGTGAGCTGACCTGCGAAGTCACCGCCGTAGGTGACCACCCAGGGCAGGGCGAGCCCCTGGCGCGCCTCGCGGCGCATCGTCTGCGCCATGCTGAGGTAGGGGCCGATTCCGCTGCGGAACAGGGGCGTCTCCGGGTTGGTGGGTTCCCAGGGACGCAGCCATTCGGCGTTGCGGATCCGCACCTCACGCCAGATGGAGGCGTCGCGAAGACGCAACGGCCGGAGCCCTACCGGGCCCTCGGCCAAGGTGGCGGGCCAACCCCGCATACGATCCACCCCTCCATGATTCCCCCGAGACCCGCCGCGCGCCACCATCGGCGGGGAGGCTCAGGGGGTACGGGGGTGATCGCCGCCGCCGATCTGGTCGACCGCGTGCCGCAGAACCCCGGCGAGCACGGCCATGCCGTCCTTCACTCCCCCGGCCGATCCGGGCAGGTTGACGATCAGCGTACGGCCGGCCACGCCGGCGAGGCCGCGGGACAGGACCGCCGTCGGTATCTTCGCGAAACCGGTCAGGCGGATCGCCTCCGCGATGCCGGGGACCTCGCGTTCGATCACCCGGCGGGTCATCTCCGGCGTCAGGTCCAGGGGGGTGAGCCCGGTGCCGCCGCTCGTGATCACCGCGTCGTACTCCGCGGCGACCGCCTCCCGCAGCGTCCTCTCGACGGGTTCGCCGTCGGGGATGACGGCCGGATCGCCGACCTCGAAGCCGAGCTCGCGCAGCCCGGCGACGATCAGCGGCCCGGAGGTGTCCTCATAGACGCCCGCCGACGCCCGGTTCGACACGGTGACCGCCAGGGCCCGCATCATCGCTCCTCTCCGCCGGGCCGCCGCCAGTGGCCGGTCTTGCCGCCCGTCTTCTCCTCGACCCGTACGTCAGTGACCACCGCGGCGGGATCGACGGCCTTGACCATGTCGATCAGGGCCAGAGCCGCGACGGAGACGCAGGTGAGCGCCTCCATCTCCACACCGGTACGGTCCGCGGTGCGCACCCGGGCCTCGATGGAGACGCCCGCGTCGCGTACGGCCAGGTCCACGGTCACGCCGTGGATGGCGATCGGATGGCAGAGGGGTACGAGGTCGGGGGTGCGCTTGGCCGCCTGGATGCCCGCGATGCGGGCCACGGCCAGCGCGTCGCCCTTGGGGACGTTTCCGGCGCGCAGGGCCGCGACGCAGTCGGCCGACAGGCGCACGAAGCCGCTCGCGGTGGCGGTGCGGACCGAGACCTCCTTGGCGGAGACGTCGACCATGCGGGCCGCGCCGGACTCGTCGAGGTGGGAGAACTCCGTCATGGCAGCCTCAGGACCTCGACCTGGTCGCCCTCGGACAGCTCCGTGACGTCCTCCCCCACCACGATCAGGCAGTTGGACGCCGAGAGCGCGAAGATCTGGTGGGACCCCTGGCCCTCCGCGGGGGTCACCTCGTAGGCGCCGTCACGGTGGCGCAGGTCGCCGCGCAGGAAGTGCCGCAGCCCCGAGGGCGACGTGATCGGTGAGGCGAGGCGCGCCGCGACGGTCGGCAGCGGCTCCGGCGGCAGGCCCTGGAGGGCGCGCAGCGCGGGCCGTACGAAGATCTGGAAGGACACGAAGGCGCTGACCGGGTTGCCGGGCAGGGTGAACACCGGCGCGCGGTCATCGAGCAGGCCGAAGCCCTGCGGCTTGCCCGGCCGCATCGCGACCTGCTCGAACCTCATCGTGCCCAGGCCCGACAGGACCTCCTTGACCACGTCGCGGGCGCCCATGCTGACCCCGCCGGAGGTGATGACCAGGTCGGCGAAGCCGAGCTGTTCCTCGATGGCGGCGAGCACCCCGCGGGGGTCGTCGCCGATCATCCCCTGCCGGAAGCCGACGGCTCCGGCCTCGGTGGCGGCGGCGGTCAGCGCGAAGCCGTTCGCGTCCCAGATCTGGCCCGGGCCGACCGTGCCACCGGGCTCGACGAGTTCGCTGCCGGTGGAGAGCACGACGACGCGCGGGCGCGGCCGTACGGAGACGCGGCCCCGGCCGACCGCGGCGAGCATGCCGATCTGGGCGGCGCCCAGGCGCGTACCCGCCTCCAGAACGGTCTGGCCCGCGGTGACGTCCTCGCCGCTGCGCCGGATGTAGCGTCCGGGCTCGGCGGCCTGCCGGATCGCGACCTTGGCCGTGCCGCCGTCGGTCTGCTCGACGGGAACGATCGCGTCGGCGCCGGCCGGCACCGGGGCACCCGTCATGATCCGCGCGCACAGGCCGGACCGGATGGCGTGGGCGTCCTGGTCGCCGGCGGCGATGTCACCGACGACCGACAGGGTCACCGGCGACGTCTCCGACGCCCCGGCGACGTCGGAGGAGAAGACGGCGTAGCCGTCCATGGCGGAGTTATCGAACGGCGGCAGGTCGACGGGCGCGGTGACCGGCTCGGCCAGCACGCCGTGCACCGCCTCCAGGAGGCCGACCTCCAGCGGCGGCAGCGGGCGCGTCGCCGCCAGGATATCGGCGATGTGCTCGTCGACGGTCTTCATGACTCGTCTTGCTTGGCCACGAACTCCCGCAGCCACGGCAGGAACTCGGCGGCCAGATCGGGCCGGTCGGCGGCGAACTGCACGACCGTGCGCAGGTAGTCGAGCTTGTTGCCGGTGTCGTAGCGGCGGCCGCGGAAGAGCACGCCGTGCACCGGACCGCCCTGGGAGCGGTCGCGCTGCGCGAGGGTCATCAGGGCGTCGGTGAGCTGGATCTCGCCGCCGCGGCCGGGCGGGGTCTTCGCCAGCACGTCGAAGACGGCCGGGTCGCAGACGTAGCGGCCGATGATGATCCACCGGCTGGGGGCCTCGCCGGGCACCGGCTTCTCGACGAGGTTGGTCACCCTGACGACGTCGTCCTCGTCGGTGGGCTCGATGGCGGCGCAGCCGTACAGCGACACCTGCTCGGGCTCGACCTCCATCAGCGCGACGACGCTGCCGCCGAACTGGGCGCGCACCTCGAGCATCCGCTTGAGCAGCGGGTCGCGCGCGTCGATGAGGTCGTCGCCGAGCAGCACCGCGAACGGCTCGTCGCCGACGTGCTGACGGGCGCAGTGGACGGCGTGCCCGAGACCCTTGGGCTCGCCCTGGCGTACGTAGTGGACGTTGGCGAGCTCGCTGGACTCGCGTACGGCCGCGAGGCGCTCGGGGTCGTCCTTCGCGCGGAGCGCCTCCTCCAGCTCGTACGCCCGGTCGAAGTGGTCCTCGATCGGGCGCTTGCCGCGTCCGGTGATGAGGAGGACGTCGTTCAGGCCGGCACCGACGGCCTCCTCGACGACGTACTGGATCGCCGGCTTGTCGACGATCGGCAACATCTCTTTGGGGGTCGCCTTCGTGGCGGGCAGGAAGCGTGTTCCAAGGCCGGCCGCGGGGACGACCGCCTTGGTTACGGGTTCGTGGTCGACCATGAGAAGACCCTAGTGCCGTGTCAGTCAACGTTTGCCTTGTGGGGGGACGTGAGTCGGCCGATCCTCCGGCCGGCCGGCCCGCTCCGCGCGGGGCCGCGAGTTCCGGTCGCGGAGGGCGGGAGAATGGAGCCGTGCGTGACATCGCCGAGGACAAGACGACCCTGCGGGCCGGGCTGCTGGCCGCGCGTGCCGGGCTGAGCGAGGAGGCGCGCGCCACGGCCGGCCGGGCCCTGCGCGACGCCCTCCTCACGCTCCCGGAGGCCGAGATGGCCGGCACCGTCGCGGCGTACGTCTCGATCGGGGACGAGCCGGGCACCCACGGCCTGCTGTTCGCGCTGTGGAAACGCGGGACGTACGTGCTGGTGCCCAAGCTGCTGCCCGGCGGCGACCTCGACTGGGCCTCCTACGAGGGACCCGACTCCCTGCGGCCCGGCCCGTACGGGCTGCTCGAGCCGGTCGAGCCGCCGCGGGGCGTCACGGCCGTCCGCGGGGCGGATCTGATCATCGTGCCGGCGCTGGCGGTTTCGTCCTCGACCGGCACCCGCCTCGGGCGCGGCGGCGGCTCGTACGACCGGGTGCTGGCGCGGGTCGACCCCGGCATCCTGACGGTCGCGGCGGTGTACGACTCCGAGCTCGTCGCGTCGGTGCCCGCCGAGCCGCACGATCGGGCGGTCCGCGCCGTCGTGACGCCGTCGCGCGGTATCACGCGTTTCACTTGATCACAAAAGAGGCGCTGATCACACCCGCTCGGCGTAGCGGAGTTTCCTCCGGTACAGAAGAATCGGGCTGAACACCCCCCATCCGCAGGGAGATGATGAGTGCGCCGGACGACCGGAGCGATCGCGTGAACAACACGCCGTGGCGGTTGCTCGCCCTGATGCCGCTCGGCGAGGAGGTGAACCGCGGCCTCTTCGAGCCACTGGGCGCCGAGGTGAGCGTTCCCGCCACCCGCGACCGGGACGGACTGCACGCGGCGCTCTCCGAGGCGGAGCTGGTCGTCGGCGACTTCACCGGCGAACTGGCGATGGACGCGAAGGCGGTGGCCTCGGCGCCGCGCCTGGCGTTCGTGCAGATGCCGTCGGTCGGCGTCGACTCGTGCGATCTCGACGCGCTGACCGCCGCGGACGTGCCGGTGGCCAACACGGCTGGGGCGAACACCCGGTCGGTGGCGGAGTGGGCCCTCGCGGCCGCTCTCGACCTGTCCCGCCGCCTCACCTGGTCGGACCGGCGGATGCGCTCCGGCGGCTGGCCGCAGCTCGAGGCCGCCACGCACGGCGCGGACGAACTGGGCGGCCGACGCGTCGGCATCCTGGGGATGGGCGCGATCGGCACCGAGGCCGCGCGGCTGTTCGCCGCGATCGGCTGCCCGGTGGCGTACTGGTCGCG
>NZ_JBHLZP010000028.1:0-32039 GCF_042429965.1 Actinoallomurus acaciae | reverse complement strand
GCCGCCCTCGGCCTCGACCAGCGACCGGTAGAGCACCTGCCACTCCCGGTCCCGGCCACGCCGACGGGCCCGCGGCGGCCGGAGACCCGCGGCCGCAGCACCCGGAGCGGACGTCGGCCCGTCCGCCGGGAGACGAGAGGCCACGGCACCAACGTACCTGGTCAACGCCCTGCCGCCCGGCGCGGCGAGGGAAACGAGAACACGGTGGTCACCCCCTCCGGCGAAGGAGGACTCCATGGCCGGACGAGACGAGGGCTCGGTCTCGGAGATCCCCACGGAGGGGCTTCGCGGAGTGGTGCTCAGGGCCGCTCGGTGCCGAGGTGGCCGGTCATGGCCGCCGGATGCGTCCGCAGGCGAGGCCGGGGAGGTGACGCCAGCCGAGCGTCTGGATCAGGCCGGCCACGTCGGGCGGAAGGTTGTCCAGGACCAGCCGCCGGCCCGGTGAGGTGCGCAGGGCGTAGGTGACCAGGAGGCTGAGGATGCCCAGGTCGAGGAAGCGCACCTCCGCGAAGTCCAGGTGCGCGTCGGCGGTGGCGCGCCCGACCGAGGTGAGCGCGGTCAGCAACGGCTCCTGACGTGCGGTGTCGAGTTCGCCGGCAAGCCGCAGGCCGTCGGGGGCGTGACTGCGGGTGATGCGCAGGACACCGTCGTCGAACTCGGGGTTGGCGGTCACCTGGAGCCGGTGGGAGCCGGTCAGCGCCCTGACCTGGTCGGCAGGACAAAGACTGCGGTCGAGCTGGCAGATCGCCATCACGGCGGTCTCGGCCGCGATGGCTTCGGCGAACCGTGCCTCGCAGGCGAGCATCAGCGGGTACGCGCCGGGCTGGCGGAACGCCCAGCTCATGTCGGTGGTGAGCCGGACGGCGGGATATCCCTGCTCGGCGGCCTCGGTGATCTCCCGGCTGATGACCGCGAGCATCCGTTCGGGGTCGAAACGGCCCTGGGACAGGCAGACCGCGCCGCTCGGGATGACCCGTAACTGCCCGGTACGGGCGAAACGGTCGGCGTCGGGACGGCCGCCGAGCCCGGGAAGCCGGCGATGGCCTGTCTCACCCACGTAGATGACCTTCTGGCGGGCGGCCAGGCCGTCCTGGAGGAACGGCCCGATGACCTGCGCCTGCTCCGCGCCCGATGCGAACGGGAACGCGGCATGGTCACCCGGCCGGATCTCGCCCACCGGTTGTGCCGTAATGCAGGTTCCCATTTGCAGTCCACAAAGTAGTCGTCCGGCTACCTCACGTGAGTGTACGCCGAGCCCCCGCCGGCCCTGGGCGACTCGGCTCGACGCGGATTTTCGGCCTGGTCGTCAGACGTCTGAGGTCACTGGAAGGAATGGGCGTCCGATCATCCGGGCGTCCCTATACGACGAATAGGGCCGTCGACGGACATCTCCACGAGCACCCCGGCCACTCCGGTACGGCCCGGTCGCCCCAGGCGGTCGTCCGTCGAGCGGGCCTCCCCCTGTCCGTCCCGGATGGTCAGTGGGGCACGGCGCGGACCAGCGGGAGGAACACCAGGTCGACGATCTCCGCGATCGTCTCGTCGGAGACGGACGCCGGCCCGCGCATCGTGAACTCGTCGCGGAGCAGGGCCGCGGGAACGGTGGCGACCCGGGGCACCAGGGACTCCGGGCGCGCCTCGCCGCGGGCGACCGCGCGCGCCAGCAGGATCAGCATCGTTCCCGGTTCGCTGCGGTTGAAGTCCTCGCGCAGCCTGGTCATCAACTCCGGGTCGCGGCGCGCGTCCATCATGAGGCCGCGCAGCACCTCGGCTCCGGACGGGGAGGCCAGCCGATCGGCGACCGAGCGCAGCAGCCCGATGACGTCCGACCGAAGGTCGCCGGTGTCCGGGGGGCCGTCCGGCTGGGCGACCATCTCGCGGTAGGCCGCCAGCGCCAGCGAGGTGCGGCTGGACCAGCGCCGGTAGATCGCCGTCTTGCTGGTGCCCGCCCGGGCGGCGACCCGGTCCATCGTGAACCCCTCGTAACCGCGTTCGGTCAGCTCTTCCACGGCGGCGCGCAGGACGGCCCGCTCGACCTCTTCGCCTCGCCGTCGCGTGCGCCGCGTCGTGCCGTCGGCGTCCGCCTCCGGGCCGCGAGACTCCTGCCGCATGCGCACCGTCCTTGTAGTCGGAAAGTACCTTGCCGTCGTTTCAGGGGCATGTTAGCGTCCACTCGCTAGGTACCGCTAGTACTCTAAACTGTCATCGCGGTACCTTGGTGAGCCTGACACGAGTCCCCAGATTGGAGCGTCATGGCCATTCGTCTCGCCCTCGCCGGCGTGCTGCTGATCGTCGTCGGAGTGATCGATCTCGGCGGGTACAGACTGATCACCGTCTCACTCGGCGTGCTCGCACTCGTCGCGTCCGGGATCGCCTGGATGACCGCGCGAAGGAGGACCGTCCAGTGAGCGAGCGGACCGACGAACACGGCGCGCCCGGCGGGCCCCTGCCCGCAGGGAACCGGCGGGCGGCCGTGGTGTGGAGCGTGGTGGTCAACGGCGCCGTGCCGCTGCTGGCCTACCTGCTCTGCCGTCCTTGGCTCCCCGGCGACGTCAGCGCCCTGGCGATCGCGATGGCCGTGCCCGTCGCCGGCACCCTTGTCGTGTTCGCATGGCGGCGCCGGATGGATCCCATCGGCGTCATCGCCGTGCTCGCGTACGGCGTCGCACTGGTCGTCGCGCTGCTGTCCGGCGGCGATCCGTTCGTCCTCAAGCTCCAGGAGGCCGTCGTGACCGGACCGCTCGGCCTCATCCTTCTCGTCTCCGCGGCCGTGCGCCGGCCGGCGCTCCTCCTCGCCGTCCGCCTGGCGAACCGCCGTGCCCACGGGCCGGAGAGCCCCGGCGTGGAGCGGCGCCGCCGCCACGCGTCCACCGTGCTGACCGCGATCATGGGCGGCACCCTCGTCGTCCACGCCCTGACGCTGACGATCCTGGCGCTCACGCTCACGACCGCCCAGGTCCTGGCGGTCTCCCGCCTGACCGGACTCGCGGTCCTCGCGCTCGGCCTGCTCCTCCTGCTCTGGTACCGCGGCCGGCTGCAGAGCGCCGCCTCCCATCACACGGAGACCCGAGGAGATCCCCCATACGCGTCCTCACCCGCGGGCGGAACCGGACGCATGAGCGGATGATGGACGCGCGGTCCCGCCGAGGCGGTGCGTGAGCCGAGCGCCACGTGCCGCCCTCTAACGGCGGAGGACCCACGGGTTCAGCGCGCGGACGGCGAGTCCGCCACGTCGGCGTGCGGAGGCCCCGCGAGCGACGGCTCCGTCCGCAGGCGCTTGTCGAACCGGATCATCGCGCCCTGAAGGGGGCGGCTCTCGATCCGCAGGTTCTCCGCCAGGGCGCCGATGATCTGCAGGCCGCGTCCGTGCTCGGCGGTGGCCACCTGATCGGCCTGGACCCGGTTCAGCAGTGCGGAGTCGAATCCGCGGCCGGTGTCGACGACCTCCACCGCGCAGCGCGAGTTCGTCAACTGGACCCGGACCTCGTACTCATCGCTCGGGTCGGCGTGCTGGATGACGTTGGCGCAGGCCTCCCCCAGGGCCAGCGTGATGTCGTCGCGGATGTCTCTCGCCACCTCCAGCGCGGCCAGGGAGGCGTCGAGGACCTCCCGGGTGACGCGGACGGTTTCGGCGTCTCTGGGCAGGCACAGCACGAGCGAGACCTTCACGAGCACTCCCCACGGTCGAGACTTCCCATCGGCCCGGAGACGTACCCTCTCCGGCGAGGTGAAACGGCGAATGCCGGGAGAGACGACCGCACCGCCACCCGAGCACACCTCGCGTGATATGTCCTGAATGTCCCGGTGTGGGCGCGGTCGGCGGGGTACGTCCTGCGGTGAGACCCCAGAGGCACCGGGAGACGACATGCCCAAGACGACCAGGAAGGGCACCGCCAAGCAGAGCGAACTGCCCGGCACGATCAGACGGTCCGACGCGAAGGCCCAGCGCACGTTCGCCAAGGCCCACGACTCCGCGGTCGCGGAGTACGGCGAGGGGCAGCGGGCGTACCGCGTCGCGTACAGCGCGCTCAAGCACACGCACGAGAAGGTCGGCGATCACTGGGAGCCCAAGAACGAGGGCGCCAAGGGCCCCTCGGACGAGCGGGCCGAGGGCGGGCGCCACACGTCGGCGCCGTCGGCCGGCGGCGTCGACGCGAACGCCTCCAGGCAGCACCTGTACGACCTCGCCAGGCGGATGGACGTCCCCGGCCGGTCACGGATGAGCAAGGGCGAGCTGGTCCAGGCTCTGCGGAACGCCAATGACCGCGCCACCGCCAGGGCACGCGCCTGACCGCGGCCGTACACGCCACGCCGGTCCACGTCACCCCGGCGCGAACTCCAGCGATGCGCAACATTCACCCCATCGCCCCCGGACCCCTCGTCATGTTCTCTGGCCGATCCGGGCTCACGGCGGCCTCCCTTCACCAGCGACCTCACCGGACATGACTCGGCTTGTGAGGATCCTGTAACATGAAATTTATATAGTTCGCTAATGCAAGTTGGCGGAAGGTGATCAACAAGCTACGTGTCGTAGGGGATCGACTGCCTGTTGGAGGTTGTATGTGTGGAATCACCGGGTGGGTGTCGTTCGAGCGTGACCTGCGCGCCGAACGGGCCACCGTCGATGCGATGACCGAGACCATGGCCTGCCGCGGTCCGGACGACCGGGGCACCTGGATCACGGACCATGCCGCTCTCGGACATCGCCGGCTGGCGATCATCGACCTGCCGGGCGGCCGGCAGCCGATGACCGTCGACACCCCGAACGGGCCGGTCGTGATGGTGTACTCCGGCGAGGCCTACAACTTCACCGAGCTCCGCGACGAGCTCACCGGCCGCGGGCACCGGTTCCGCACCGACTCCGACACCGAGGTCGTGCTGCGCGCCTACCTCGAATGGGGCGACGCGTTCACCGAACGACTCAACGGCATGTACGCCTTCGCGATCTGGGACTCCCGGGAGAACCGGCTCGTCATGGTCCGCGACCGGATGGGCATCAAGCCGTTCTACTACTACGAGACCGCCGACGGCGTGCTGTTCGGCTCCGAGCCCAAGGCGATCCTGGCCAACCCGCTCGCCGAGCGGACCCTGACCCTCGACGGCATGCATGAGCTGTTCGCGTTCGTCAAGACGCCCGGCCACGCGATCTGGGAGGGCATGCGCGAGGTCGAGCCCGGCACCATCGTCACCGTCGGCTCGAACGGCCTGCGCACCACCCGCTACTGGACGCTGCGCACCCGCGAGCACACCGACGGCCGGGCCGCCTCGGTCTCCCACGTACGGGAGCTGCTCGAGGACATCGTGCGCCGCCAGCTCGTCTCCGACGTGCCGCGGTGCACCCTGCTGTCCGGCGGGCTCGACTCCTCGGCGATGACGGCGATCGCCGCCCGGCAGCTCGCCGAGGCCGGTCAGACCGTCCGCAGCTTCGCCGTGGACTTCGTCGGCCAGACCGAGAACTTCATCCCCGACGACCTGCGCGGCACGCCCGACACGCCGTACGTGCACGACGTCGCGGCGCGGTCCCGCACCGAGCACCAGGACATCGTCTTGAACTCCGACCAGCTCGCCGACCCGGAGGTGCGCTCCAAGGTCATCCGGGCTCGTGACATCCCGGCCGGTATGGGCGACATGGACGCCTCGCTGTACCTGCTGTTCAAGGCCATCCGCGGGCACTCGACGGTGGCGCTGTCCGGTGAGTCGGCCGATGAGGTGTTCGGCGGCTACCAGCAGTTCTTCGACCCCGAGGCCCAGCGCGCCACCACGTTCCCCTGGCTGGTGCGGTTCGCCAACCACTTCGGCGACGACGGTGGCATCCTCGCGCCCGAGCTGGCCAAGGTCATGAACCTGCGCCGGTACATTCAGGAGGCCTACGACACGTCCGTCGCCAAGATCGAGCGCCTCGACGGCGAGAGCGACTTCGAGTGGCGGATGCGCAAGGTCTGCTACCTGCACCTGACGCACTTCGTGCGGATCCTGCTCGACCGCAAGGACCGCGCCTCGATGGCGGTCGGCCTCGAGGTGCGCGTGCCGTTCTGCGACCACCGCCTGGTGGAGTACGTCTACAACACGCCGTGGTCCCTCAAGACCTTCGACGGCCGGGAGAAGTCGCTGCTGCGCGGCGCCGCCCGCGACGTGCTGCCGCAGTCGGTGGTGGAGCGGGTCAAGTCCCCCTACCCGTCCACCCAGGACCCCAAGTACGCGGTGAAGCTGCAGGACAACGCGCGGGAGTACCTGTCGATGCCGGGTCACCCGGTGTTCGACATCGTCAGCCGCGACTGGCTCACCCACGCGGTCGACGCCGACACGCCACAGATCACACAGGCGTCTCGACACGGTCTCGAACGCACGCTCGACCTGGCCCTGTGGCTGGACATGTACAAACCGACGCTGAAACTATCCTGAGCATGACCGCGAGGACGGTGAGTGCCGACGAGACGCTGGACGTCGTGATCGCGATGCATCGCCTCATGCGCCGCCTCCGCCGTGCCGGTCACAACGGCACGGTGCACCCGACCCAGCTCATCGTCCTCGCGCTGCTCAACCAGTACGGACCGCTCCGCATCGGCGAACTCGCCCGGCGGGTGCCCTGCTCCCAGCCGACCGCCACCACCGCGGTGGCGGGCCTGCTGTCGGCCGGGTTCGTCGATCGCGAGGCCGACCCCACCGACGGCCGCGCGACCCGTGTCGCCGCCACCCCGGCGGGCCTGGCCATCCTGCGGTCGTTCGCGCACAGCGAGGCCGAGGTGCTCGCCGGGCTGATGTCGGAGCTCCCGGAGGACGACGCCCGGCTCGTGATCTCGGCGGCGCCCGTCTTCGGCACCCTCGCCGACCTGCCGGTCGTCGACCCGGTTCCGGACGACGACGGGTCGCTGTGACCCGCGGCCACCACGGCGTCGGCGGTCCCCGGCGAGGAGGACGGTCATCCGGATCGGAATGAATCCGCCAGACTGTTCCCGTGTCGGGATCACCATTGATCGAACGCAGCGTGTTCAGGTTGGTGGCGAGACTTTTCAAAGAGCCGCGTGAGCTTTCGGCCTTGCGGCCACCGGCGGGGCTGCGGGTCAAGGGCGAGCGGTTCGGGTATGTCGACGGCAACGGGACTCGGCGCTTTCGTTCCGACGGCGAGGGCGCGGCCTACGGCGGGAAGTACCTCGACGGCACCTACCGGAGCCTTTCTTCCGAAGGCCGCCACGCGGCTCGCGAGTACTCGCGTGACGGGCGCCCGTACAGCTACATACTTCGCGTGAAAGACCCACAGGCCGAACTCGATCGGATGCTCGGCGTCCCCCGCGACCGCCAGGCGCTCATCACGACGTTCGGCAAGGTCCCGACACTCGATGACGTCTACGGCAGGATCGCGATCCTGGACGGTTCGTTCCGGCCGTTGCCCGAGGGGCTGGAGGCGTTGCGCGGCATCAACTCGATCGACTACGTCAAGGGCTACGACGGCGCCGACCCCGAATCCCTGATCGGGCTGACGCATACCGATGACGGATACACCTCGACGTCGCTGGGCCGTACCGTCGTTCCCACGACCCCTCATCCGATCCGTTATGTGGTGCACCTCGATATTCCGCGAGGCCACCCCGCCCTGTGGATCGGCCGGCACGCCATCCACCCCGAGCAGCGCGAGCTGCTCCTGCCTCGGAAGGTCGGCTACACCTTCACCAACGTGGTCCCGCGCGGCGACGGCACCTACGACCTCTTCGCCGACGTCCACCGCGGGGGATCAACGGGATGACATGGAGGCGGTTTCCCTTGGTCGTGCAGTTCTCGTCATCGAAGGCACAGGGTCCCATCCGGTACGTTCCCGTGACCCTGCTCGGCAAGGTGATCGGCTTCCTGTGGGCCTCGGGCCAGGACGACAAGGCCCACTACGAACGCCGGCTCGGCACGGACGGTGACAGCTTCGACGCGGCGGTGACCTGGTCCAGACGCATGAACGAGGCGAAGGAGGCCGGGCTGACGCCGCTGGGCGCGATGCGCCGCTGGGCGGGAACACCGCCCGACGCCCGAGCCGGCCTGATAGCGGACGCCGAGCCGGACGAGGCCCCGTCGTACGCGGCGTTCACGCAGATGGCCAACCCCGGATACACCGACCCGCGTGAGGATCTTCCGCCGCGAACCGAACATCCGGTTCACTATGTGCCGGTGGTCCGGGCCGGTCGTGTGCTGGGCTTCCTCTGGGCGTCCGCCGAGGACGAGAACGCCTCCTACCTGCCACGGCGGGACGCCGGGCGCGAGGGCATGGACGCCATGACGCCGTGGATGGACCGTCTCCGTGAGGCGCGGGACCGTGGCCTCACGCCCCGCCAGGCCCTCCTGCACCGGGCGGGGTCGCGCGAGGACGCCGTGGGCGGCGCGATCCCGGCCGACGCCACCGAGGACGAAGCACCGGATCTGGAGACCCTCCGGCGGCGTGCGGGATGGCCCGCGACCCCGATCCGCGCGTCATAGGCCCCGGCGCCTCCCCCGGGGAGGTCAGTAGCCGGTCACCGGGGGCCAGCGGAGCTCCACACCCGACCGGACGAGCAGACGCTGGTAGTCGGACAGCATCTCCTCCTTCTCGCGGACGGCGTGCGGCGGCATGTCGCGGTCGAGGCAGAACGCCGCGAGGGTGCCCGCCGCCTCGCCGATGTTCCACTCGACGGGGTGCAGGCGGTAGGCGCCGTTCGTGATGTGGGTGGTGCCGATGTTCTTGTTCGCCGCCAGGAGGTTGTCCACGCGCTGCGGGATCAGGGCGCCCAGCGGGATCTCGAACGGCGAGCAGCCCACGTCGATGTAGTTGTCGCCGCCGGTCGACGGGTGCAGGTCGATCCGGTACATCCCGATGCCCACCGAGTCGTCGTAGGAGACCGCTCCCCGGTCGCCGCGCAGGGCGAGCGCGATGTCCTGCTCGGGGACGGTGTAGAGCGCGCGGATCCGGCGGGACTCGCGGATGTACGGCGCCTGGGCGAGGCCGCCCGCGCCGCCGCCGACGTCGCCGCGCAGCCGCAGGCCGGGATGGCCGGTGCCGCCGTCCGGGCGCGGCGCCTCGGTCTGCATCCAGTACAGCACCGACCGGGAGAGTTCGCGTGCGGCCTCGACGTGCCGGTCGGCGTCCGGCACGTCGATGATCGAGCCGTCGAAGTAGTCGATCATCGGCCAGTTGACCAGCGTGATGTCGCTGGCGTAGGCGCCGTCCTCGAAGTTGCGGCGGGCGGCGATCCGCCGGAACGTCCACAGGTCCATGTCGCCGCCGGGTCGCTGCAGGTCGCCCAGCACCCGGGTCGGGTCCTCGTCCGGGTTCGGGGTGAACGAGCGCTCGACCGGCTTCAGCGTGCGGGGGGTCGGGGCGCGCCACGACAGCAGGCGGCCGCCCCAGAAGGGAGGCCGGTACTCCCGCCAGTAGTCGTACGTCGCCGGGCGCTCGATCGTGTGGTCGCCGTCGACGTGGTCGATGGCGAAGCAGACCGAGATGGCCTGCATGTTCTGCGGCTGGGCCTCGTCGGGGGCGCTCGGCTCGCCGGTCTCGGCGCGCGACTCGAAGCCGGTGACGTACTCGGTGCCGGTCAGCGGCAGCAGTTCGCCGGTCTCGGTCGCGTCCAGGACGACCCGGGCGTGCACGGTCGTGCGTGCGCCCGTGTCACGGTGCGCCAGCGTGACGGCGCTCACACGGTCGCCGTCGACGTCCGCGCCCACCGGCCGGTACGGCTGCAGCACGCGCAGCCGGCCGGAGCCGCGGTACGGCGCCAGCATGGACTCGATCACCGCGAGGGCGACGCGGGGCTCGTGGCAGAGCCGGCTGACGCAGCCGGCGCCGGGGTTGAGCTCACGCCAGGCGCGGGCCCGCCCGGTCAGCGGGTAGTGGCTCCGGTAGTAGTCCCGGATGCCGTCACGCAGGGCGCGGTAGGAGGCCGTGACGCCGAGGCGCTCGACCCAGGGGTGTTCGTCCGGGGGAACGGCCTGGCTGGTCAGCTGCCCGCCGAGCCAGTCGCACTCCTCGGTGAGGACCACCGGGGTACCTGCCCTGAGCAGTGCCAGGGCGGCGGCGACGCCGCCCAGCCCCCCGCCCACGACGAGGGCATCGGTATGCATCTCCATTGGGGGATCAGACTTTCTTGGACCGCGGTCACGGCGGCGCTCGCGGCTCCGGGGAAAGAGGGAGACCCGCGCGGCCGAAAGGAGGGCGTGTGCCGCGATCATGGGGGTGGGGTCAGTTACCTCTCCCAGGTTATCTGATCCACATCGATGCAGGTGAAAGGCCATTTTCCGGCCGATCACCGCCGACGCGACGGCCCGCGCCGGTGTCCGGGACCTCGGGCTCCCGAGGCACGGGCCACGGACGCCGGTGACCGCTCCTGCCGCCGGTTCCGGCCCGCCGTCGACGGCGGTTCCCGGTTCGGCCGTAACTCGCGCAGGGCACAATGTTCCGTCTGACAGCCAATGGTCGGCGAGAAAGGGACCCTGCATGAAGTGTCCGGCATGTGAGAACGACGTCCCCTCGGGTCGGTCCGCCTGCACCTGGTGCGGCGCGCCGCTTCCGGCGGCGGGCGAGCGTCCCGGGCCGGAGCCGGGCTCGCTGTTCCGGCCGCTGAAGGACCCGGAGCCGCAGGCCGGCCCGTCGAACCCCAAGACCGAGCCGCTGCCGATCACCGACTGGGAGACGACCGGCGAGCGGCCGGCGATCAAGCCGCAGGAACCGTCCCGGACCTCCTATCCGGTCGCGTCGCCGGAGCCGCCCAAGACCTTCGGCGCGGCGCCGACACCGGAGCCCTACGGAGACCTCGGCCCGTACGGCGCGCCGAACCCGTTCGGGTCTGCGGGGCCCGTACCGGATGCCGCTGCGGGAACGGGCTCGACGCCGCCCCCGGTCGACGCGGCCACGCAGAACCTCGGCCCCATCGCGGGCGGTCCCGGCATGGGCGGTCCTCCCCTGGGCGGCCCCGTCACGGGCGGTCCGATGGCCGACCCGGCGCCGTACGGATATCCGCCGCTCGCCGGTGAGCCGGGAATGCCGGGAGGGCCGGGAGACGACCGCGGCGGGAAGAGCCGGAGGACGCTGCTGCTGGCCTGCGGCGTCGCGGCGGTGGTCGTGCTCGGCGGCGGTCTGATCTACGTCCTGACGCAGGGGCTCCCCGGGTCGGACGACAACGGCACGCAGACGGCCGGCGCGAAGGCGGGCGCGGGGACCGCCGCCCAGCAGGCCGCCGCCGTCGACCAGATCCTCAGGTCGGGCAAGACCGCGCGCGGGCATCTGCCCGCTCCCCTGCGGACCTGCGACGACGTCGCCGCGGGCGTCTCCGGCTTCCAGCAGGTCGTACAGGACCGCCGGCAGGAGCTGTCCCAGTCCAAGGCGCTGAAGGTCGACCGGCTGCGGAACGGTGCACGGCTCCGGCGTTCGATGATCAACGCGTACCAGAGCTCGCTCAGCGCCGACCAGGCCTACCTCGCCTGGGCGCAGGAGGTGCAGGCGCGCGGCTGCGGCGGCCGGATCGCTCCGCTGACGGCGCACTACCGGGCCGCCATCGCCGCCAACGACAAGGCCGGCCCGGCCAAGCGCCAGGTGGCCAGCCTGTGGAAGCCCATCGCGAACAGCCAGGGCCTGCCGACGTACGTCTGGAACCGCCTCTGACCAGGCGGAAGTCCCCGCCGGACCGGCCGGTCAGCCTCCGGCGGGGGCGCCGCTCACCGTCAAGGTCGGCAAGGGGGCGGGCTTGTCCGGGTGCGGCTTCAGCGGTGGCAGCGGCGGCACGCTGCAGTGGTGGTTGTGCGCGCACGGATCCGCCTGGCCCGCGCCGGAGTCGCGCGTGGTCGAGTGCGCGGATCTCGGACGCGACGCCGACGACGCCCGCGCCGTGACGGCGTGGTGCCGTCTCCTGGTGCGGCGCGGCGTCGGCGGGGGTGTCGAGGTGGGTGTCGGCGTCACGACCGGGTCCGGGGACACCGTGGTCCGTCCGGCCACGGTGTGCGTGCGGTGCCCGCCGAAGGCGGTCAGCCCCGCCGCCACGGCCACCACCGCCACCAGGAGCACGCCTGACAAGATCATCCAGCGCTTCGTCATGAGAGAACCCCGGATCTCGATCGCCTGAGAAGGAACGCTTACGGCACGTCCCGCGGACGAGGCGTGGTGACGGCGCCTCTTCGGCCAAGATCGGACGGAAGCGGATAGAAGGTATCAATCACCCAACTACCCCGCTACCACCCGGCGGACGCGCCGCGTCACTCCGTACGAAACCAGGTTTCGGGGCGTCTCCGGACGCCGACCGACGCCGCGGCGAGGGGCGTACGCAGCGAACGGTTCCCTCGCGGGACATCGTGCGCCGATGACGTCGCCCACAGGCGGGAACGCCCGTGGATTCGCGTCGCAGGACCGATTAGGCGACCCTACTCAAGATCATTATGATCCACCGGCGTGATCATCAGACGTGGCCCCGCCGTGGGCCTCCTCCTCGCCATGCTGGCCGGCGTGACGGCGCTGGGCGCGGTGCCCGCGACGGCCGGCGAGCCGACGGACGGTGAGGCCCCGAAGGTCGAGCTGGTCCTGGACTCCAGCGGTTCGATGCGCGCCGCCGACATCGACGGCCGAAGCCGCATGTCGGTCGCCCAGCAGTCCTTCAACGAGGTGGTGGACGCCCTTCCCCCCGAGACGCAGCTCGGCATCCGCGTGCTCGGCTCCCGCATACCCGCCTCGGCCAGCCAGGCCCTCGGCTGCCGGGACACCCAGCAGATCAGCCCCGTCGGCCCGGTCGACAAGCCCCAGGCCAAGGCCGCGATCGCGACGATGCGCCCGACCGGATGGACGCCGATCGGGCTCGCCCTGCGCGCCGCCTCCCACGACCTGGGCACCGGCGAGACGACCCGGCGGATCGTGCTCATCACCGACGGCGAGGACACCTGCGGCGCGCCCGGCCCCTGCGACGTGGCCCGCCAGCTCGCCGCGGCAGGCACCCACCTGGTCGTCGACACGCTCGGACTCACGCTGGACGCGCGAGTACGGCAGCAGCTGACCTGCATCGCGGACGCGACCGGCGGGACGTACACCGCCGTCCAGCACCAGACCCAGCTCACCGACCGCCTGAACCAGCTCGTCCGCCGGGCGCACGACACGTACCGCCGGACCCCGCGCCAGGTGGGCGGGGCCGACCGGTGCTCCGCGGCCCCGATTCTGGGGCCCGGCGTGTACACCGACCGCGAGCGCTTCGCCCAGCACCGCTGGTACCGGGTGGCGGTGTCGCCGGGCCAGGAGCTGCGGGCCTCGGTGAGCATCGCGCTCGACCGGAGGCTCAACCCCGACTACGGCGTCCTGCTGCGCGCCGTCTCCACGACCGGGCAGGAGATCGTACGCGGCACCGGCGCGGACGGCGGGCGCACCGACGTGCTGTCCACCGGGCTGCGCTGGTCGGACCAGCAGTCGGCGGCCTCGCCCGAGCCCTCGGCGTCCTCGTCGTCCTCGGACGGTTCCGGTGACGGCCTGGTCTGCCTGGTGGTGAGCAACTCCTTCTCCGCCCCCGCCGGCGTACAGACGAACCCCGGCATGCCGGTGGAGCTCACCGTCGACGTGGTCTCCTCCTCCCCGGCGCCGGGCGGCCCGTCCCTGGGCCGCGGCTGGCTGCTGTTGCTCGTGCTGACCGGTACGGGACTGGTCGGCGGTCTGGTCACCGGATGGCTGGCCCGCTGGCGCGTCGCCGTGTGGAAGGAGAACTGACATGCGGTATGTACTCACGGGACTCGCCGCCCTGGCCTGCCTGGCCGTCGCCGGCCCGGCCGCCGCGGACGACACGCCCTCGCCCAGCCCGAGCGCCACGGTCGGCACCGCCGGGACGTCCTTCCTCACCGCCACCGAGGTGAAGCCCGGCCAGCAGGTGCGGGTCTCGGCGTCCACCGGCGACTACCAGTACTGGTCGTTCGACGCGGCGGCCGGAGAGACCGACCGCCTCGCGATCACGATCACGCTGCCGACCAGCGCGAGCCGGCACGGGCCGGCGACCTGGACCGTCGACGTCTTCGACGGTCTCCGCCGGCGCCAGCCGTGCACGGCGGGCTCGCAGACGGCCACCGCCGCGACCGGCACCGCGTCGCTCGCGCTCCACTGCCTCCTGCGCCAGGTCCGCTCGTGGGCCGACCCCTGGTCCGACGAGCCCCTCCCGGGCACCTACTACGTACGGCTGTCCGCGACGGGACTGCCGGACCAGGACCTCGGCCTGCCGGTACAGACCGATCTGTCGATCACCGCGAAGAAGGGCGACGCCCAGCCGGACAACGCACGGCTGAAGGCCCCGCTCTCGCCGGAGACCGGCCCGGGGAGCACGACCGCGCCACAGGCGGGATCCTCGGCGGCCCCGTCCGCCGCCGAAGAGGGCGACCACTTCTGGAACCGGTTCTCCTGGCCGTCCGCCCGGTGGTGGTGGACGATCGGCGGCGGCCTGCTCGCGGCCGTCGCGGGCGTCGGCGGTTACCGTCTCACGCGCCACCCGCGCCGCTGGTTCTCCTGACGCCGCGCCCCTGCCCGCCGCTTCGCGTGCGGCGGGCAGGGCGATAAGCAGGGGCTTAATATAAGGCGTGAGAAATATCCCCTCGGACTGTTGACACCGCGCCTGACCGCGATCAGTCTCTCGGGAGAGCGCTCCTACGCCGGCTCTCGGCAGCCCTGCCCCGCCAGGCATCCGCCGAGGTCGGCGTCCATTCCCGTCGCACGACGGTGGCACCCCTCCGCCGCTCCGCCGTGCCCGCGAAGAGGAGACGCCCCATGAGACCCCGTGCCCGTACGGCGGTGCATCCCGCCGTGACGACGGTGGTGATCGCCGCCCTGACCCTGCTCATGGCCTGCGTGAGCACCGCCCTGCCGCGAACGGCGAGCGCGGCGTCCACCCTGTTGTCGCAGGGCAGGCCGGCCGTCGCCTCGTCGGTGGAGAACGCGGTCACGACCGCCGCGGCGGCCGTGGACGGGGACACCTCGACCCGATGGTCCAGCGCCGCGGGCGACCCCCAGTGGCTCCAGGTCGACCTCGGCGCCTCGGCCACCATCAGCCAGGTCGTCCTCAACTGGGAGACGGCGTACGCGACCGCCTTCCAGATCCAGGTCTCCGGCGACGCGAACACCTGGACGACCGTCTACAGCACCACCACCGGCACCGGAGGCACGCAGACGCTGAACGTCTCCGGCAGCGGGCGCTACGTCCGGATGTACGGGACGGCGCGCGCGACGCAGTGGGGCTACTCGCTGTGGGAGTTCCAGGTGTACGGCACGAGCGGCTCGGCGCCACCCCCTAGCACCACGCCGATCTCCGCCTTCAAGCAGGTCACCGCCTCCTCGACGGAGGGCGGCAACGCGCCCGCGGCGGCGCTGGACGGCCGTACGAACACCCGCTGGTCCAGCCTCTACACCGACAACGAGTGGCTCCAGGTCGACCTCGGCGGGGCCGCCACCATCTCCGGCGCCACGCTCATCTGGGAGGACGCCTACGCCACCGGCTACCACATCGACGTGTCCGACAACGGCACGTCCTGGTCGACCGTCTACACCACCACGACGGGCAAGGGCGGCACCGAGAACCTCGACCTGTCCGGCAAGGGCCGCTACATCCGCTTCTACGGCACCAAACGGGCCACCGGCTACGGCTACTCGCTCTGGGAGTTCCAGGTCTTCGGCACGGTCGACACCACGAACGATGATCCGCCGCTGCTCTCGGCGCCCACGAAGGCGCCGGCGACCACCGGCCAGTTCGCCCTGACGACGCCCGCCGACAAGGCGATGGTCACCGACACCCGCCGTCCCATGCTCGCCTGGAACTCCGTGCCCGGCGCCGCGCACTACGAGGTGTGGATCAACGTCAGCCGCACCGACTACGACTTCACCGCGTCCGGGAGGCTCCTCGACCTCTACACCAAGGTCGCCGAGCCGACCGGCACCAGCTACACGCCGACCTGGGACATCGGCGACCGCTGGACGTACAGGTGGTACGTCGTCTCGGTGACCGGCTCGGGCGCCAAGACCACGTCGAACATCAGGACGTTCAGCCTCTACCACCCGGCCATCACGGCGGCGAGCGACGGCGTCAAGATCGTGAACGGCGCGCGCGACCTCAACAAGGACGGCACGATCGAGCCGTACGAGGACTGGCGGCAGCCGGTCGAGACGCGGGTGGCCGACCTTCTGTCCCGGATGACCCCGGAGGAGAAGGCGTACCAGATGTTCTACAACGCCCAGACCTACCCGCAGTCGGGCTGGCACTTCGGCCCGGCGCAGGCGAACGACCTGAACAACGTGCTCGTCGCCGCCGCGGGGACCCGCCTGGGCATCCCGCCGGTCTCCGCGGGCGACACCATCTCCGGGTACCAGACCACGTACCCGCTGCAGAGCGCGCTGGCCGCGGGCAAGGACTACCCGCTCGACTACAGGCTCGGCGACATGCAACGCCGCGAGGAACTCGAAGTCGGCGCGCGCGGCGTGCTGGGACCGCTCGCCGAGGTCGGCACCAAGGTGCTCTACCCGCGCATCCAGGAGGGCAACGGCGAGAACGCCGACGTCGCCGCGGCGCAGGTGCGGGCCCTGGTCGCCGGCCTGCAGGGCGGGCCGGAGCTCAATCCGGGCTCGGTTCTCGCGACCGTCAAGCACTGGCCCGGCGAGGGCGCCGGCGGCGAGGCGGGCATCGTCTACGACGGCGTGACGATCAAGTACCACATGATCCCGTGGCGGGCCGCGCTGGACGCGGGAGCCGTCAACATCATGCCCGGGTACGCGGGCAGCTCCTACCTCGACCCGGGCGGGCCCGGCGCGGGCAACAGCAAGCCCATCCTCGACTACCTGCGGAACAACCTGGGCTACACCGGGCTCATCACGACCGACTGGCTGCCCTCCGACGCATGGATCAGCGCGGCGAACGCCGGCTCGGACGTCATGGGCGGCGCCGACCCCGGCGCGTCCGGATTCTCGATCTCGAGCTTCCTGTCCAGCGTGCCGATCTCGCGGATCAACGACGCCGTCACCCGGGTCCTGCGGCTGAAGTTCGAGCTCGGCGTCTTCGACCGGCCCTACGGCGACCCGGTGAACGGCCCGTACCGCTTCCACCAGCCGTCCTACGTCAAGCTCGCGAACCAGGCCGCGCGCGAGTCCATCACGCTGCTCAAGAACAACGGAGTGCTGCCGCTGAAGCTCAAGGCGGGCGACAACATCGTGGTCGCCGGGCCACGTGCCACCGACGGCGCCTCGTGCTGTGTGTGGACGAGCTACTTCCACCCCGACTACGGCTCGCTGGACATCCTGGACGCGATCAAGGCCCGCGCGGCGACGGCGGGCGTGAACGTCTACTCCGACAGCGGCCCCTCACCCAAGCTGGCCGTCGTGGCGGTCGGCGAGCCGAGCTACACCCACGCCACCGCTTGGGTGAAGGAACAGCCCTACCTGCCGGCGGACCAGCTCGCCATCATCCAGAACTTCCACAACCAGGGAATCCCGGTCGTCGTGGTCATGGACCTGCCACGGCCGACCGTCATCTCGGACTGGAACGGCATCGCCGACGCGATCGTGATGACCTATCGCGGCGGCGAGGAGGTCGGTCCGGCCACCGCGTCCCTGCTCTTCGGCGACTACACGCCCCACGGAACCCTGCCCTGGCAGCTCCCGCGGAGCGTCGACCAGGTCCTCAAACCGGGCGGCACCGACACTCCCGCCGACGCCGTCGAGGACTGGAGCCTGCCCTACGACCTGGGCGCGACCGCCGCCGAGCGCTCCGACATCCGGGCGAAGATCGACGCCGGCCAGTCACCGCCCACCACCTACGGCGACCCCCTCTACCCGTACGGCGCCGGCATCAAGAACTGGTAACGGTACGTGCGTGCCGTGCAAGGGGTCCCGCACCGGTCCGGTGCGGGACCCCGCCCGTACGGGAGCGGGCGCGAACGGCACCGTCAGGTGATGATCCGTGTCGCCGGGCAGCCACGGGGTCTTCGGCGAAGACAAAAAAGCCGCGCGACCGGGATCGGGGGGAATGACCCGGCCGCGCGGCGTCCAGGGAGGGCTCAGTGTTCTCTCGTGACCTTCATGATCTGCCAGAGCTCTTCACGGAGGCGGTCGCGGCAGACGCGGTACTGCGCCCAGTTCCCGTCAAATGCCGTCTTGACGACGTACTCCTCATCCGTGGTGGACTCCCGCCAGCGCCCGGGGTGGTGCATCGCGTCGTGCATCTCGGCCCACAGCCGGTCGCGCCAGGCGCCGTACCGTTCGCGGTCTCCCCCGAACCTCGTTTCCACCAGCAGCTTCTCGTCGTGCAAGACCCAGTCCGCCAAGGGCGAGGGGAGGTGCGGCCGGCGCGTCGACACGTCGGCACTCGCGCCGCGATGCCTGCCCGGTGGCCATACCTTCATGGCGTCCTTTCTCTTCTCTTCCCTTGAGAGGACGCACCGACCGACGTTCCGGATGACAGGAATGTTCGACGAGGCCGACTTCTGAAATTCTGGACCCATGCAGCAGCGCCGAACGCTCCGGGACGACCTGCTCGACGCCGCCGCCGCACTGATCATCGAGCGGGGTTTCCGGCGGGTGCGGATGCAGGACGTCGCCGACGCGGTCGGGGTCAGCCGGCAGACCGTCTACAACGAGTTCGGGGACAAGTGGCGGCTGGCCGAGGCGCTGAACCTCCGGGAGAACGACCGCTACCTCGACGCGGTGGACGAGGCCATGACGCGCCACGACGACCTGTACTCCGCGGTCGCCGACGCCGTGTCGTACACGCTCACCACGGCGGCCGACGACCCGCTCAAGAAGGCGATCCTCACCGGCGCCGGCAGCGAGGACCTGCTGCCGCTGATGACCACCCGCGCCGAGCCGGTGCTGTTCGCGGCGAAGAAGCGCATCATCGCCCACACGCTGCGGCAGTGGCCCCGGCTCGACGAGACCGCGGTCGTCGAACTCGTGGACATGGTCGTCCGCCTGACGATGAGCCACGTGGTCCTGCCCACCGACCCACCCGAGACCGTCGCGGCCCGCCTGGCGCGACTCGTCGCCCGCTACCTCGGCGACACGGCGAGCCGCTCCGCCACCGACGGGCCTTGACGCCTTCCCGCACGCCACGCAAGACCGAGCAACGGATCGTCAAGCTCCGCCTCGCCCACCGGCTGGGACCGGCCCGCATCACTCGTCCGCTCGGCGGCCGGGCTCGTCTGGGAAGGGCAGGGGATCGCCACGGCCAGCGATGTGCCTCCCCCGGCCGGGCTCGTGATCTGGATGGTGCCGACGAGGCGGGCGCGGGATGTGAGGAGCTCGGCGCGGGTCTCGGCCTGGGTGATCGTGGAGTTCAGGAGTTCCACGACCTTGCCCATGCGCTCTTCGGTGTCGTTCGGCGGCGGCTCGGAACCGATGTACAGGCAGGCCATCGTCCCCCACAGCCGGCCGTCGACGATGACCGGGCAGGCCACGACGTGACCGACGTCGGTCTCCCGGTGCCAGTCGCCGATCTCGTTGTGGATGGCCTCGACGGCCCGCCGGGCCGGCCTGTGGGTCCGCAGCGCCGCCGCCGAGGCGGTGTCGTCCCTGAGCGGCCAGCGTCCTCCGAGGGGGGGGATTCGATCTCGGGAACGCCGGGAGCGCGGTAAAGCATGACGATCGCCATCATCTGATCGGGCTCGCACCGATTGATCGTGGTGTAGTCCGCTTTGATCAGGCGGCCGAGCGCGTTCGCGGCCGCCTTGAAGATCTCTGGCGGAGAGGCGCCACGAGCCACCAGAGTCGCGACGTGCTCCAGGGCGGCCCGTTCCTCCGCATCGCAGTCAGTTCGCTGAGAGCGCCTCATCGAGGCTCGCATGACCCACGGCTTGCCCTATTGACCAGTTGATCAATAGGACAAGCATATGCCCTGGGCACGGGGGCCATGAAGCCGCCGTAAAGGCCCGCTGCCTTTACGTTGTAGATCGCGGAAAGCGCTCCCGGTACAGCGACCGGGCGTACCCGAGGAACATCGCGAGCGCGACGGCACCCGCGCTCCAGCACTGACCGCTGCCCGCGTGCGCCCCGCCCGCCGTCACCAGGTCCATGCCGTCGAGCAGAAGGACGGCCGTCGCCACCCCGTACAGCGCCGTTCCGGCCACCGGGACCACACCCGGCGCCGGCGCCACCCGCGCGGCGCCCAGGCGCCGGCGCACCAGCGCGTATCCGCCCAGCACCAGCAGGCCGGCCGCACCGGCCGCGAGCCGCGTCCCGACGACCTCCCCGAAATGGTCGCGGACCACCGCACCGAGACACCCCTGCCCCGGATGCCCCAGTTGCGCGCATCGCTGCGGCGTGTAGCGCACCCACGGCAGGTCACCGGCGACGAAGGCCGGCCCGAAGAGCCATCCGAGCACCTGCGCCAGCACCCCGCTCACACCGATGGCGACGAGCCCGGCCGCGGCGGAGGGCACCATCCGGGCGAACTCGGGAACGAGCCGGACCCACGCGGGCCTTCCGCCGAACCGGCGCGCGATGACGTGTGCCGGGCCGAAGCGCGCGACGGCCCGGCGTCCGGCCTCCTCCTCCGTCAGCCCCTCCGCCACGCCGTCGCGTACGGCGTCGCGCAGATGCTCCTCCGTCTCGGCGAGCACCCGGGACACGTCCGCGCCGGAGCCGCGCAGCCGGGCCGAGAGCCGGTCGAGATAGCGCTCGATCTCGTTCATGCCAGCACCGCCCCCACACCGCGGGAGAACGTCCGCCACTCCTCGCGCATCTCGGTGAGGGCGGTGGCGCCCGCCGCGGTCAGTTCGTACAGCCGGCGCCGGCGCCCGGACTCATCGGCCCAGTGACTGCGCACCAGACCGTTCTTCTCCAGCCGGTGCAGCGCCGGGTAGACGGTGCCCTCTGGCAGGTCGAAGGCGCCCTCGCTCCGGTTCCGGAGCTCGCCGATGATCGCATAGCCGTGCACCGCCCCGCGGGTCAGCACGGACAGCAGGAGCAGATCGAGGTGCCCCTTGAGTTGCTCTCGCCTCATACCTCGTAATGCTAGGCATAGCATTACGAGGTGTCCAGTGATCGCTACTGTGGTCCGCACGAGAACCGAAGGAGGTTCGGGTGGATTTCGACCTGCCGGAGAGTGCCGTCGCCGTACGGGACGGGGTCGCCGCGATCGGCGCGCGCCACGGGCTGGACTACTGGGACCGCTGCGACGCGGACAAGCGCTGGCCCGAGGAGGTCTGGCGCGCGCTGGCCGGGGGCGGATGGCTCGGCCTCGCCGTCCCCGAGGAGTACGGCGGCGGCGGTCAGGGCCTGCTCGAGCTGGCGGTCGCCGCCGAGACCCTCGCCGCCTCCGGCGCGGGCGCGGCGGCCTCCTTCCTCTACCTGCTCACCCCCGCCTTCGGCGCCCTGACCATCGCCCGTCACGGCACCGAGGAGCAGAAGCGCGCGCTGCTGCCCGCCCTGGCCGCCGGCGAGTCGGAGACCTGCTTCGCCATCACCGAGCCCGACGCCGGGAGCAATGCGATCAACATCGCCACCCAGGCCCGCCGTGACGGCGACGACTTCCTGGTCACCGGCCAGAAGATCTGGATCTCCGGGGTCGAGCGCGCCCGGCACATGGTCCTGGTCGCCCGTACGATCCCGGCGGCCGAGGCGAGGCCGCGGGTCAGCGGGTTCACGATCCTGCTCGTGGACCTCGAGGAGGCGGTCGCCGCCGGCACCCTGACCTATCGGCCGATCCCCAAGCTCGGCACCAACACGGTCGCCTCCAACATGGTCTTCCTCGACGACGTACGCGTCCCCGCCACGAACGTCATCGGCCGGGTGGACGAGGGCTTCGCCGTGCTGTGGGACATCCTCAACCCCGAACGGATCGTCGCCGCCGCCGGCGCCGTCGGCAGCGGCGAGCTGTGCCTGAAGGTGGCCCGCGACTACGCGAACGACCGCGCGCCGTTCGGGCGGCCCATCGGCGCCAACCAGGCGGTCGCGTTCCCGCTCGCGCGGGTCAAGGCGGAGGTGGAGCTGGCGCGCCTGATGACCTACAAGGCGGCGTGGCTGTGGGACCGGCAGCGGCCCTGCGGCTCGGAGGCCAACATCGCCAAGCTCACCGCCGCCGAGGCGGCCTGGCAGGCGGCCGACCGGATGTTCCAGGCGCACGGCGGCATGGCCTACTCCCTGGAGTATCCGGTGGCCCGGCTGTTCCGCGACGCCCGGATCGGCAAGAACATCCCGGTCGCCGAGGAGCTCGTCCTGGCGCACATCGCCCAGCACGAGCTGGGTCTGCCGAAGTCCTACTGAGTCCGTGTGGTGCCCAGACCCAGCCGGCTTCGGCCTGCCGGAGTCGTACCGACCGGGCCGGGTCCGGGGGCGCGCCCCCGGACCCGGTGCGTCAGGCGGTCGCGGTCTGGAAGTAGTGACCCTTGTCGAGGTCGTCGATGAGCCCGGGCCAGACCGGCCGCCAGTCCATCCACTCGCGGGTCAGCGCGCTCGAGGCCGGGCTGTCGGCCGCGAACATGGGGGCCAGCCAGCCGAAGCGCTCCGCCGCGTCCTCGGGGGCGACGGCGGCCACCGGTAGGTCGAGGTGCCGGCCGATCACTTCGGCGATGGCGCGGGTCGGCACGCCCTCGTCGCCGACGGGATGCAGCACCGACGCCGGCGGGGCCTTCTCCAGCGCCAGGCGGAACAGGCTCGCGGCGTCGGCCCGGTGCACGGCGGGCCAGCGGTTGGCCCCGTCACCGATGTAGCCCGAGGCGCCGTTGGTGCGGGCGAAGCCGATCAGGGCCGCCACGAAGCCGTGATCGCCCTCACCGTGGACCGTCGGGGGCAGACGCAGTACGGATGAGCGGACGCCGCGGGAGGCGAGGGAGAGCGCCAGCTGTGCGGTGGCCATCCTGGCGCCCGGGCCCGACTCGGCGGCCGGACCCGGGACATGCCCGTCCCGCTCGGTCGCCAGGCGTCCGGGCGCGAGCCCGAGCAGCCCGGAGGCGAGGACGAACGGCCGGTCGGATCCCGCGAGCGCCTCGCCGAACACCTCGACGGCGCGCCGGTCCGCGGCGGCGGCGCTCGCGAAGTCCCCCGAGAAGGCGATGTCGTGCTTGAACGCGAGATGGATCACGCCGTCCGACGCGGCGGCCTCGCTCCGCAGGGTGTCGAGATCGTCGAGAGTGCCGCGCCGTACCCGCGCCCCGGCCGCGGTGAGGGCGGCGGCCGAGGCCTCCGAGCGCGCCAGCCCGGTGACCTGGTGGCCCGCGTCGATGAGTTCGGGCACGACGGCGGAGCCGATCCAGCCGGACGCGCCGGTGACGAAAACGCGCATGACAAAAACCTCCGGATGAGTGGACGTCCCCGGCGCGGAAAGCGCGAGGACCTCAGCGATGTCAGTCGCTGTCATCAGCATAGCCGCCATGTCAGCCACTGTCATCAAGCTAGGATCGGGGCATGGGTCGATGGCAGCCGAACGCGCGTGGCCGGCTCGCGCAGGCGGCATTGGAGCTCTACGGCGAGCGCGGGTTCGAACAGACCACGGTGGCGGAGATCGCCAAGCGGGCCGGGCTGACGGAGCGCACGTTCTTCCGGCACTACGCCGACAAGCGTGAGGTCCTGTTCGCCGGCGGGGCCGTGCTGGAGGACCTCTTCGTACGCGCCGTCGCCGACGCGCCGGATTCCGCGGCACCGCTCGACGCGGTGGCCGCGGCACTGGAGGCGGCCGGCACCGTGCTCATGGACCGGGAGTTCTCCCGGCAACGCCAGGCCATCATCGACGCGAACGCCGACCTGCGCGAACGCGAGCTGATCAAGCTGGCGTCCCTCGCCTCGGCGCTCACCGCCGCGTTGCGCCGGCGCGGCGTCGCGGACCTGGCCGCGAGCCTGGCCGCCGAGGCGGGCATCGCGGTCTTCAAGGTCGCGTTCGAGCGCTGGATCCGCGAGGCCGAGCGGAGGGGGCTGCCGCAGCTCATCCGCGAGTCACTCGACGAGCTCCGCGCCGTGACCGCGGGCTCGTAGCGCCCGCGCCCGCGCCGGCGCTCAGGAACGCTCGGGCAGGCGTACGGCCGCGGCCGGGGCGCGCGCCGCGCGCAGGTCGCGCTTGAGGATCTTGCCGGAGTGGTTGCGCGGGATCGCCTCGACGAACTCATACCAGCGCGGGCGCTTGAAGGCGCCCAGGCGTTCGCGGCAGTGCGCGTCCAGCTCCTCGGCGCCGACCGGCTCGCGGACCACCACCAGCGCCTTGACCGCCTCGCCCCAGCGGCGGTCGGGCACGCCGATGACCGCGGCGTCGCCGACCGCCGGGTGGGCGAGCAGCACGCGTTCGACCTCGGCGGAGTAGACGTTCTCGCCGCCCGTTTTGATCATGTCCTTGGAGCGGTCGATGATGAAGAGGTATCCGTCGTCGTCGCGGCGCATCACGTCGCCCGTGTGCAGGAATCCGCCGCGCAACGTCTCGGCGGTCGCCTCGGGCAGGTTCGCGTACCCGGCCATCATCGACGGGCCGCGGATCAGCAGCTCGCCCACCTCGCCCGGCGGCGCGTCGATCGCCAGGTCGAAGGCGGGCAGCGGGCGGCCGACGGTGCCCGGCCGGGCCAGCTCCTCGGCGAGGGTCGAGACGGACACGAAGTTGCCCGCCTCGGTCGAGCCGTACACGCCCCGGTAGTCCATGCCGCCCTCGGCGAGCGTCCGCAGCGTCGCGGGCCGCTCGGTGCCCGCCATCCCGTACACCAGGCGGACCGGCCGGGCCTCGGGGTGCCGGAGCGCCCGGCGCGTGCCGTCCGGGAAGATCGCCACGGTGACGCCGTGCTCGGCCACCAGCGACCACGTCTCATCCAGGCCCGCCCCGGACGGGAAGACCACGGTGCCGCCCGTCGCCAGGTGCGCGAGCGCCGCGCCGTACCCGGCGACGTGGAAGAGCGGCAGCGTCGCGAGCAGCCGGTCGTCGGCGGTGACGCCCAGCCCGTGCACGGCGTTGGCCGTCGCGGCCACCCGGCCGCGGTTCGTGAGAAGGCAGCCCTTCGGCCGTCCGGTCGTCCCGGAGGTGTACAGGCTGATCACCGGGCTGTCGTCGCCGGGCCGCGCTCCGGGAGGGCCGGTGGCCGTGTCGAGCCGGGTCTCCAGCTCCTCGCCGATCATCCAGTGGGCCAGGCCGAGCAGTCCGGACGCGTGGGCGAGGGGTTCGAGCGCGGGATGCACCACCGCGTGCGCGGCCCCGGCGTCCTCGACCTGGAAGCGGATCTCGGCCGGCGCCAGACGGATGTTGAGCGGCACCACGCACGCGCCGAGCAGCGACGCGGCGAACGCGGTCTCCAGCGCCTCCGGCGTGTTGACGGTCAGCAGCGCGATCCGGCCGCCCGCACGCACGCCGCCGGCGGCCAGCACCCCGGCCAGCCGCTCGACGCGCCGGGCCAGCTCCCCGTACGTGCGGCGGCCGCCCGTCCAGACGAAGGCGGTGCGCGACGGCCACAGCGCGCCGCCGCGATGAGCGAGGTCTCCGAGCAGCATCCGCCCTCCTGGTCCGCGCGTGCCTCCCCGGATCGAGGGGAACCTCATCCAGGAGAACACGACACCGGGAGCGATTTCGATGCCCAAGCCGTACGCCAGCGCCGTCCTGCCGGTCTCCGCCGACCGGGTGTGGGAGTACCTCCGCGACTTCGGCAACATCGCCGAGTGGCATCCGGGCATCGTGACCGGCGAGCTGGAGCACGGCGCCGGCGACCAGGTCGGCTGTGTGCGCCGGCTGACGGGGCCGGGCGGCGAGGTGTTCCGCGAACGCCTGGTCGCGCTGGACGACGGCGAGCGCTCCTCGACGTACGACCTGTTCGAGGGCCCGTTCCCGGTCCGGTCCTACCGCGCGACGCTACGGGTGACGCCGGTGACGGACACCGGGCTCGCCTTCGCCGAGTGGTTCGCCCGCTACGACGCCGACGCCCAGGACGAGGCGTGGCTGACCAAGACCTTCGCGCGGGGGATCTTCGCGACCGGCCTGGCCGCTCTCCAGGAGCGGTTCACCTGACCCACCGCTCAAAAGCGCGGCGGTCGCTTCTCGCGCAGGGCGCGGACGCCCTCGCGCAGGTCCGGGCCGGTGAAGCCGAAGAACTCCAGCGCGAGCGACGCGTCGAACGCGGGACCGGCCGAGCGGAGCCAGTTGTTGAGCGCCAGCTTGGTGAACCCGATGGCCTGTGCCGCTCCCCCGGCGAGGCGGCCGGCGATCTCCAGGGCCTTGTCGTGCACCTCGTCGTCGTCGACGCAGACGCTGACCAGGCCGATCCGCTCGGCCTCCTCGCCCGTCAGCGGCTCGCACAGCAGCAGGTGGTACTTGGCCTTGGCCAGCCCGCACAGCAGCGGCCAGACGATCGCGGCGTGGTCGCCCGCGGCGACGCCGAGCCGGGTGTGGCCGTCGATGATCTTGGCGGTGCGGCCGGCGACCGAGATGTCGGCGAGCAGGGCGACGGCGAGTCCCGCGCCGACCGCCGGGCCCTGGATCGCGCTCACGACCGGCTTGGCGCAGTTGATGACGTTGTAGACGATGTCGCGGGCCTCGCGCAGGGTTCGGGAGCGCACGTCGTAGTCGGCCATCATCTCCTCGATCATGTCGAGGTCGCCGCCGGCCGAGAACGCCGTGCCCTCGCCGCGGACGACGATGGCGCGCACGTCGTCGTCGGCGTCCGCGTCGCGCCAGATCTCGGCGAGCTCGCGGTGGCCGGTCGCGTCGACGGCGTTGAGCCGTCCAGGCGCGCTCAGCGTCACTCGCAGGACCCCGTCGGCGGCCCAGTCGATCTTCAGCCGCTCGTACGACGCGTAGCTCATCGCTCCTCCTGACCTGACGACCGCCGGAGGCGGCCCGCCGCCCACAGGCGGGCGGTGGCGGCGTCGTCGAACACCTCCGGCATTGAGATGAAATTGTGGATCATGCCGCTGAAACGGCGGAGCTCGACCGGCACGCCGGCGGCGGCGAGGACGCGGGCGTACTCCTCTCCCTCGTCGCGGAGGATGTCGTACTCCGCCGTGATGATCGTCGCCGGCGGCAGCCCGGCCAGGTCGGGGGCGCGCAGCGGCGCGACGCGCGGGTCGGAGTGGTCGGCGCGGCCGAGGTAGTGCCCGAAGAACCAGGCCATCGAGGCCGCGCTCAGGCCGTAGCCCTCGCCGAACTCGGTGAAGCTGGACGAGTCGAGCCCCGAGTCGGTGTTGGGGCACATCAGCAGCTGGTGGGCGAGCGTGATGCCCTCGTCGCGGGCGAGGCGCGCGGCGACGGCCGCGAGGTTGCCGCCGGAGCTGTCGCCGCCCACCGCCACCGCGTCCGGCGCGACCCCGTACCGCCCGGCGTGCCGTACGACGTCGGCCGTCACCGCGAAGGCGTCCTCGACCGCGGCGGGGAACGGGTGCTCGGGCGCCAGGCGATAGTCGACGCTGACGACGACGAGGCCCGCCTCGGCGGCGAGCCGGCGGCACATCGGGTCGGCGGAGTTCAGGTCGCCGATCGACCAGCCGCCGCCGTGGAAGTACACGAGCGCGGGCAGCACGCCGCCGGCCGGACGATAGATGCGGATCGGGATCGCGCCGACGACGGCGTCCTCGACCTCCGCCAGCTCCGGTCCGGCGCCCCGGTGCGGGTTCATCCGGGTGGCGGCGCGCATCGCGTCGATGTCGGGCTCCGCCGGGGCCGCGTCGGCCAGCATGGCCTCCAGGAACGCGGCTGACTGCGGATGCAACGGCATGCGCTCGACCTCCAGACCTCGGCTCGCGCCGACCCTATCCCAGGCGGCCGCGGGACTCTCAGCCGCGCGCCTCGGCGACGAGCGCCTCGATGAGACGCGGGTCGTCGGCCTCCTCCGGATGCCACTGCACGCCGATGCCGAAGCGGTGCCCCTGGAGCTCGATCGCCTCGATGATCTGGTCGTCGGCCCAGGCGACCGTCGACAGGCCCTTGCCCAGCCGCCGGATCGCCTGGTGGTGGCCGCTCACCACCTCGGCGTGGTCGCCGAGGGTCTTGCCGAGCACGCTGGTCGCGCTGATCTGGACCTGGTGCCGGCCGAACCGGCCGGGCGAGGGCTGGTGCGCGTCGCCGCCGACGACGTCGGGCAGGTGCTGGATCAGGCTGCCGTCGCGTACGACGTTGAGCGCCTGCATGCCCCGGCCGATGGCGAGGAAGGGCAGGTCGGCGTCGATCGCCGCGCGCAGGAGCGCGAACTCGAAGCGGTCGCGGTGCGGCTGCGGCGGGCCGGTCTGCTCGTGCGGCTCCTCGCCGTACAGGGACGGCTCGACGTCGCCGCCGCCGGAGAAGATGAGGCCGTCGAGCCGCTCGATGAGGGTCGGGACCGTGGCACGGACCGAGGGCGGCACGAGGATGGGCACGGCACGCGCCCTCTCGAGCGCTCGCTGGTACGCCACCGGGAGCAGCACCGCCTCGCGTACCCAGTCGGCCCAGCGAGCGGCTTCGAGCCCCGACGTGATTCCGATGAGCGGGGGACCCGCGCCGTACGTCGCCCCTGCCATGCGAGAGCCCCCTCCTGGACGCCGCACCTGCGGGCGCCTGATCGCGTCTGATCATCATTGCGCATAGTCGCGCTTTTCGGGTCCATCCCCCTCCAAGCCCCCGATACGCCACCTTCCGGACGAGGCCGCCGGGGGGCGCGTACCGGCCCCCCTCGAACCGGACGCTCCCCCCGGCGGCATCTCGGTACGGGATGACGGAACCCGCTCCCGAGTGAACAATCCTTCGTACTTGTTGGTATTTCTTCTAACGCTCTCCTGTCGAGGATATCAGCGTCGCCCGTAAAACGATCTTATACCGGTCGGTATTTGTCACCGCTCCACAATCACTCTCCGATCACAAAGAATCGATAACTGATTACACTACGTATATGCCCGGACTCTACCGCCGTAGGTGGTTGATGTTCTCCCTGGTGAGATGCGAAACTTCCCCTGGGGTAAATGTGATCGAGGTCATCGAACCGACAGTGGGGGGATTGATGAAATCGACGAATCCCCGGATCATCAAAGAGAGTTTCGCCCTCTTCGAGGGGAGAGAGGAGGATATTTCGGGCTATTTCTACGGTCGCCTATTCGCCGAGAACCCGCGCCTGCGCGCACTCTTCCCGCCGGCCATGGACCACCAGCGCGATCGTTTCTTCCACGCCATCCGGAAGATCGTCTGGAGCATCGACAGCCCCGGCACGCTGTCGACCTTCCTGTCCCGGCTGGGCCGCGACCACCGCAGGTTCGGGGTGACGCGTGAGCACTACGACGCGATGGGGCGAGCACTGCTGGCCACGCTGCGTAAGTTCGGCGGTGACGCCTGGACCGCCGAGATGGAGTGCGCGTGGCGACACGCCTACGCCACCGCGGCGACGATGATGGCCGACGCCGCCGAGGAGTCGTCGCTGCCGCCGTGGTGGACCGGGGAGGTCATCGAGCACGAGTTGCGCCGGCCCGACATCGCGACGCTGACCGTGCGCCCCGGCTCGTCGCTCCCCTACCGGGCGGGCCAGTACGTCACCGTCCAGACCGCGCGCTGGCCGTGGGCGTGGCGGCCGTACTCCGTCGCCAACGCACCACGCCCGGACGGCCTGCTGCGCTTCCACGTGCGGGCGCTGCCCGCCGGGTGGGTCGGCGGGACGCTCGTCCGGCACACCAGGATCGGCGACACGCTGCTGCTCGGCCACGCGGCCGGCACGATGACCCTCGACCTCGACTCCGACCGCCCCATCCTCTGCGTCGCCGGCGGCACCGGCCTGGCTCCGCTCAAGGCGCTGGTCGAGGAGGCGGTCGAGAAGAACCTGCGCCGCGACATCCACCTGCTCGTCGGCGCCCGCACGGCGGCCGACCTGTACGACCTGCCGGACCTGCGGGCCCTGGAAGAGCGGACGCCGTGGCTGCGGGTCGTCCCGGTCGTGTCCGAGGACCCGTCCTCCGACGGCATGCACGGCCTCGTGCCGGACGTCCTCGACCGCTTCCCCGACTGGTCGCGCCACGACGCCTACGTGGCGGGACCGCCGGAGATGATCCAGCGTACGGTCACGGTCCTGGACGAGCTCGGCGTCCCCGCCGACCACATCCACTACGACCGGATCGACCGGTAGAGCCGCTCATCCCGCGACGAGAAGGGCGTCGCGCTCGGCCGGGACGGAACGTCCTCCCGGCATCCGTGCCATTCCCGGCGAACGCCGGGTCACCGGCGCGGTCCGGTCCGCCGTCCCCGGCTCAGCCGCGGTGAGCTACATGGCACAGGTCCCACGCGCGGGGGCCGGCGGAGGTGATGTTCCAGGGGGCGAGGTCGTGGTGTCCGGCGCGGACGGGCACCGCGGCCTCCCGGTGCCGTCGGGGCACTGGAATTCCGGGTGGCGTCGTGCGTGGCGCGGGCCACGTCGGTTCGCTGCGGCGCGGGTGCGCGCCCCGGCCTTCGATGAGGCTCAGCATCTCACGCGTGCCGTCCCCGGCGGGCTTCAGGCGCCGGGGCGCGGGCGTGGACCCCACCCGCTCGAAATGCCGGAGAAGGGGCACGCGCGTTACGACTGCCGCGAGCGCGCTCGACCGTCCTCGGCGAACCGCCCGCCACCCGGGCGACGGAGATCTTGTCGTGCGGCTCTACGGCGGACGCGCCGGATGTCGGCCCACGTCGAGTCGCCGGGGAGGCGCTTGGTCCATGCGACGCGACCGTAGCGGCGGTGGCGTCCGCGATATCGCCGTACGCGAGATGGCCGCTGTCAGCGGCCCCGGGGGGCCGCCTTGCCGCGTTCCGCCCGCCTGCGCCCTCGCTCAGTCGTGCCGCGACTCGGCGCGCCGGCGCAGGAAGGCAGCGGTCTCGTCGTCGGCGGGGAAGAACGCCTCGATGGCCAGTTCGGCGAGGGTGACGTCCTCGGCGGTGCCGAAGGTCGTGACGGTGCTGAAGAAGGCGAGCACCTGGTCGTCGTACCGCAGCCGGGTGGGCAGCGCGATGTCGTGCGAGGGTTCGTGCGGACCGCCATCGTCGCCGCCGCCGTACGCCCGGGTCTCCTCGTGCAGCGCCGTGAGATCGGGGTCCCCGGTCAGCGCGACCTGCCGCGCCATCCGCGCGACGAGGTGCGACCGCACCTCCTGCAGGTTGACCGCACGCGCGGCCAGCCCGCGCGGGTGCAGCGCGAGACGGTGGATGTTGATCGGCGGTCGCACCAGGTCCTCGGGCACGCCCTCCAGGAAGAGCATGGCCGCCTCGTTCGCCATGACGAGGTTCCAGAGCCGGTCGACGACGATGGCGGGGTACGGCTCGTGCCCGTCGAGCACCCGGTTGAGCGCCCGCCGCGCCGGCCGCATCTCGGGCGAGTCGATCGACCGCTCCCGGTAGACCGGCGCGAACCCGGCCGCCATGAGCAGCCCGTTCCGATCCCGCAGGGGCACGTCGAGCCGCTCGGTGAGCCGCAGCACCATGTCCCGGCTCGGCCGGGCGCGCCCGGTCTCGAGAAAGCTGAGGTGACGGGTGGAGATCCCGGCCTCGTTGGACAGCTCGAGCTGACTGAGCCTGCGCCGACGACGCCAGTCACGCAGCAGATCCCCGACGGGCCGGGTGGCGGTAGCGGTAACCATAGTGCCCGCACGCTACCCACCCCCGCACCCACCGACGATTACCGGGGAGGTAATGCGGGCCGTTCCGTGCGGCCCTGGCCGGATCGGCCGCGACTCCAGCCCATCTGGCCCCGCGGCGAACACAGGACTCGAACGACGCCGTCGCGGTCCGTCGCGTGGCCGGGACGATGTCGGGGCCTCCCGCCGCCGACCGTGACCCGTCGCGTGGCCGATGGGGCTTCAGCAGTTCCACGTGACCGGCGCCTGTGCGCCCGAGTTGAAGGACACCGAGCCGCTGCCGCCGACGAGACAGAGGAGGCCGCGGCGGGTGACCGTGACGTACGCGGTCCGGCCGGCCGGGAGTGTGCCGCTGCCGCTGGCGCTGATGTTCCCGCTGGTGCCCGTGACGCTCCACTCCGCCGGGCCGCCGGTCGCGGTCACCGTGGCCGAGCAGCGGTCGGTGCCGTCCATCCGGCAGCCCGACACGGACAGCGTGCCAGGCCGCTGCGGAGGTGGCGGGGACGGCGTGGCCGTACGCCGGGTCGACGCGGGCGCCGGGGGCCTGCTCGGCCGGGAGACGGACGTGCGGTTGTTCCTCGTGCCGCCGTGG
>NZ_JBHLZP010000027.1:0-32164 GCF_042429965.1 Actinoallomurus acaciae | reverse complement strand
ACAACCGGAGGCCTTCACCTGTCAGACCGACACACCGCCGCCAGGCGGGACAACCTCCCCGGACATCACACCTAGGCGTGTTCCGAAGTCCCACCCTCCGGGACACTCCCCGTCCTCCCAGACACTCCCCGTCCTCCCAGACACTCCCCGTCCTCCCAGACACTCCCCACCCTCCCAGGGGGTGCCGACCCCACTTCCATTGTCAAGCCACCCCACACACCGAAGGAAGACCACATCCACGGCTGTGGAAAACCCACGACCCAACCACTTTGAGACAGGCCCTAGGCCCAGAGCTGGCCTTCCAGGCGCTTCTCCGCCTCGTCCAGCGTGCCGTCGTACGCGCCGGTGGACAGGTACTTCCAGCCGGCGTCGGCGACCACGAAGGCGATGTCCGCGCGCTCGCCCGCCTTGACCGCCTTGGCCGCCATGCCCAGCGCCGCGTGGAGCGCGCAGCCCGTCGAGATGCCCGCGAAGATGCCCTCCGCCGCCAGGAGCTCCCGCGTGCGCCGCAGGGCGTCCTCCGACGTCACGGAGTACCGCGTGGTCAGCACCGACTCGTCGTACAGCTCCGGCACGAACCCCTCGTCGATGTTGCGCAGGCCGTACACCAGCTCGCCGTAGCGCGGCTCGGCCGCGACGATCGCGACGCCGGGCACCCGCTCGCGCAGGAACCGGCCCACGCCCATGAGCGTGCCCGTCGTGCCGAGGCCGGCGACGAAGTGGGTGATCGTCGGGAGGTCCTCCAGCAGCTCGGGCCCGGTGGACTCGTAGTGGGACCGCGCGTTCGCCTCGTTGCCGTACTGGTAGAGCATCACCCAGTCGGGATGCTCGGCGGCGAGCCCCTTGGCCACGCGTACGGCCTCGTTGGAACCACCCGCCGCCGGCGAGGGGATGATCTCGGCACCCCACATCTTCAGCAGTTGGGTGCGCTCGGCCGAGGTGTTCTCCGGCATGACGCACACCATGCGATAGCCGCGCAGCCGGGCGACCATGGCCAGGGAGATGCCGGTGTTGCCGGACGTGGGCTCCAGAATCGTGCAGCCCGGCGTCAGCAGCCCTTCCTTCTCCGCCTTGTTGATCATCCAGTGCGCCGGGCGGTCCTTGACCGAGCCGGTCGGGTTCCGGTCCTCCAGCTTGGCCCAGAGGCGCACGTCGGGCGACGGCGACAGACTCGGCAGGCCGACCAGCGGCGTGTGGCCCAGTGAGTCGAGCAGCGAGTCGTAGCGCATGTCAGCCGCCCGCGACGGCGGGCAGTACGGTGACGGTGTCACCGTCGGACACCTTGGTGTCCAGTCCGCCCAGGAAACGCACGTCCTCGTCGTTGAGGTAGACGTTGACGAACCGGCGCAGACCCTTGTCGTCGACCAGCCGGTCGCGCAGGCCCGGGTGACGCCCCTCGAGGTCGGTGAACAGCTCGTCGAGCGTGGCCCCGCCACCCTCGACGGCCTTGGCACCCTCGGTGTAGTTGCGAAGAATCGTCGGGATGCGAACTTCGATCGCCATGGCGATGTGCTCCTTCGTCGTACGGTCCCCGGCAACGCACGCCAACACGCGGCATCGCCCGGGGATTCCAGGCCTCGGGGGAATGCCTCAGTGACAGTCGTAGACGATCTCGGCGCGGGAGTGGCCGAACAGGAAGTTCTGCACGGGTGCGACGACACGCCCGCGTCCGCGGCGTTTCATCATCGTCGTCATCACGTTGGTCAGTTTACCGAGTCGACTTCGCCGGCCTCCACGACGGAGACCTCCTCCTCGGTGACCTCTCCGTCGATGATCCGGTACGAGCGGAACTCGGTCTCGTCGGCCTCGCGTGTGGAGACCAGGACGTAGTGGGCGTTCGGCTCGGAGGCGTAGGAGATGTCGGTGCGGGAGGGGTACGCCTCGGTGGCGGTGTGGGAGTGGTAGATCACGACCGGTTCCTCGTCACGGTCGTCCATCTCCTTCCACACCTGGAACTGCTCCATCGAGTCGAAGCGGTAGAAGGTCGGTGAACGCTCGGCGTTCGCCATCCTGACGAAGCGCGTGGGCCGGTCGGTGCCGATCGGGCCGGCCACGACGCCACACGCCTCGTCGGGGTGGTCCGCGCGCGCGTGCGCGATGATCTGGTCAACGATGGCGCGCTCGATCGTCAGCATGGGCACAGCGTAGCGACGGCCCTTCCGCGGCCGGTTCACCAGAGGGCGCGTACGAGGCTTTCCTGCAGGTACGTCAGCCAGTCGTAGGCGGCATATCCGGCATTGCGCGGATCGTCCCAGTCGAAGGTCCGCATCTGGTCAAGCGTCTCCTCGGTGATGTCGAGGCGCACGCCGAGCGCCAGACGAAGATCGTTGAGGGCCCGCAGCCACGCCTGCGCCTCGTCGGGGTCGAGCACGACCTCGCCCCCCTCGCCGAGCGTCCCGAGCACCGTCTTGGCCGCGGCGCGCTTGCCCTCGCGCAGCCCGGCCTCGGTGTAGCGCCGGAACTCGGCGGAGGCGTTCTGGTCCTCGTGGTACGCGTCCGGGAACAGCCGGGCCAGCACCGGGTCGTCGGAGACCTCGGTGTTCTCCGACAGCTTGAGGTCGGGCATGCCGTCGTCGGGCCCGAACCCGGACTCGGGCTCACCGCCCTCGTCGAGAAGGTCGAGGAGCTGGCCCATGAGCAGGCGCACGACGGCGGCCTCCTCGGATCCGATGCGCAGGCGCACGCGTCCGTTACGGGCGCCGCTGAATCCGCCGTTCATCAGACGTCCTGCTTGACGGTCGCCCACAACCCGTAGGAGTGCAGGATCTCGCAGTCGCGCTCCATCTCCTCGCGGGTGCCGCTCGAGACGACCGCCCGTCCCTTGTGGTGCACATCGAGCATGAGCTTCTCGGCCTTGCGCTTGGAGTAGCCGAACACGGCCTGGAACACGTAGGTCACGTAGGACATGAGGTTGATGGGATCGTTCCATACGATCGCCACCCACGGACGGTCCGGTCGCACGTCCTCGGCGGCGTCCGGTCGATCGAGCTCGACGGGAGCCGTGGTCACTATGGTGCCTCCTTAACGGGAGCTCCCCTCAATCATCGTGCACACCTTCACCGTAATCTGCCATTCGTGGATCTTTCGACGACGGCTCTGCTGACCGACCGCTACGAACTCACCATGGTGCGCGGTGCGCTCGCCGGCGGCACCGCGGCACGCCGGGCGGTGTTCGAAGTGTTCGCGCGCCATCTGCCGGCGGGCCGCCGGTACGGCGTCGTGGCCGGGATCGGCCGCTTCCTGGACGCCCTGGAGGCCTTCCGGTTCGACGAACCGGCACTGGAGTTCCTCACCTCCCAGGGCATCGTGGACGAGCCGACGGCCGTGTGGCTGTCCTCGTACCGGTTCTCCGGGAACGTCTGGGGGTACGCCGAGGGCGACCTGTACTTCCCCGGATCGCCGATCCTCGTCGTCGAGGCGGGCTTCGCCGAGGCGGTCGTCCTCGAGACGCTCGCGCTGTCGATCCTCAACCACGACGCCGCGATCGCCTCGGCCGCGTCCCGCATGGTGCACGCCGCGAGCGGCCGTCCCATCATCGAGATGGGCTCCCGCCGTACGCACGAGATGGCCGGCGTCGCCTCCGCGCGGGCCGCGTACCTCGCCGGGTTCACCTCGACCTCGAACCTGGAGGCCGGCCGGTCCTACGGCGTGCCGACCGCCGGGACCAGCGCCCACGCGTTCACCCTCCTGCACGACAGCGAGCGGCACGCCTTCCACGCCCAGCTCGACGCGCTCGGCCGCGACACCACCCTGCTGGTCGACACGTACGACGTGGCCCGCGCCGTCGCCGTGGCCGTCGAGCTGGCCGGGCCGGAGCTGGGCGCCGTACGGCTCGACAGCGGCGACCTGGCCGAGACCGCGCACGAGGTGCGCGCGCAGCTCGACTCCCTGGGCGCGACGAAGACACGGATCATCGTGACCGGCGACCTGGACGAGTACGCGATCGCGGGCCTGTCCGCCGCGCCCGTCGACGGGTACGGGGTCGGAACGTCGCTGGTGACGGGCTCGGGCGCGCCGACGGCGGCCCTCGTGTACAAGCTGGTGGCGCGGTCGGAGTCCGACGACGGCCCGCTGCGCCCGGTGGCCAAGCGCTCGGTCGGCAAGCCCAGCCGGGGCGGCCGCAAGTGGGCGGTCCGCCACATCGGCGATGACGGCAAGGCCATCCTGGAGATGGTCTCGACGTCCGAACCCACGCCGGGCCCGTACGACCGGCCGCTGCTGACCCCGCTCGTACGAGACGGGGAGATCATCGGCCGCGAGCCCCTGGCCGAGGCCCGCGCCCGCCACGAACGCGCCCTGGCCGAACTCCCGCCCCGCGCCTTCCAGCTCTCGCGCGGCGACCCGGCGCTCCCGACCGAGTTCACCGGCTGACCTTCCGGGCACTGATGTTCCGGGGCTCACACGGGTAGCTTTCCCACCGTGGGGGATCACTCTGGGGAGGGGCAGTCATGAGCCGAGCGTTGATCATCGTTGATGTGCAGAACGACTTCTGTGAGGGAGGCTCGCTGGCCGTCGCGGGCGGCGCGGAGGTGGCCGCCGCCATCTCCTCGTTCGTGGCCGCGCACCGCGGCGAGTACGACCACGTCGTCGCGACCCGCGACTTCCACCTCGATCCCGGCGATCACTTCGCCGAGCACCCCGACTACGCCGACTCCTGGCCGCCGCACTGCGTGATCGGCACGCCCGGGGCGGACTTCCATCCGAACCTGGACCTGGCGCCGATCGAGGCGGTCTTCAGCAAGGGTGAGCGGGAGGCGGCCTACAGCGGCTTCGAGGGTGTCGCCGACGACGGCACGCCGCTCGCCGAGTGGCTGCGCAAGCACGAGGTCGACAGCGTCGACATCGTGGGGATCGCCACCGACCACTGCGTACGCGCGACCGCGCTGGACGCCCGGGGCGCGGGGCTGTCCACCCGTGTCCTGCTCGGGATGACCGCCGGCGTGGCCCGGCCCACCACCGAACGCGCGCTGGAGGAGCTGAGCGACGCCGGGGTCCGGCTCACCGGAGAGCCGGTCGTCACGCCCTGATCGCCCGCCGCCCGGTACGTTGCGGTCCATGCCTAATCCGATTTTGCTGCTGATGGGCGTTTCCGGCAGCGGAAAGACCACGATCGGCGCGATGCTGGCCGGCCGCCTCGGCTGGACCTACGCCGAGGCCGACGACTTCCACCCGCCGGCGAACGTCGAGAAGATGCACGCCGGGATTCCGCTGAACGACGACGACCGCCGGCCCTGGCTGGAGGCCACCGCGAGATGGATGAGGGACCAGACCGCGCCGGCCGTCGTGACCTCCTCCGCCCTCAAGCGCAAGTATCGCGACCTGCTGCGGGAGGGCCGGCCGGATCTGCGCCTGATCTATCTCGAGGGCGACAAGGACCTGATCGGCGGACGGCTCGCCGCCCGGCACGGGCACTTCTTCCCCAAGGAGCTGCTGGACAGCCAGTTCGCCGACCTCGAACCCCCGGGTCCCGATGAGGACCCGGTCGTCGTGTCCGTCGACGGCCCGCCGGACCAGGTCGTACAACGGATCATCGACCGCGCGGGCCTGGTCCCGAACTCCTGACGCCCGGTCCGGTCCGACGCGGCCTCACAGGCCGTACTCCTCCAGCAGGCGCAGCCAGATCTCGCTCACGGTCGGGAACGCCGGAACGGCGTGCCACAGCCGGTCGAGGGGGACCTCCCCGGCGACCGCGATCGTCGCGCCGTGCAGGAGGTCGGCCACCCCGGGACCGGCGAAGGTGACGCCGAGAAGCACTCGCCGGTCCTCGTCGAGGACCATCTTCGCCCGGCCGGTGTAGTTCTCGGCCCGCAGGTACGCTCCCTCGACCGCGCCCATGTCGTACTCGACGGCGCGCACGGTGAAGCCGTCGGCACGCGCCTGCGACTCCGTCCGCCCGACCGCGCAGATCTGCGGGTCGGTGAAGATCACCTGCGGCGCGCCCCGGTCGTCCGCGGTGTCGCGCAGGTCCGGCCGGTCGTCGGGGGCACCGAAGGCACGGGCGACGATCACGTCGCCGCACACCCGCGCCTGGTACTTGCCCATGTGGGTGAGCAGGCTGCGCCCGTTGACGTCGCCGACGGCGTAGAGCCACGGCGCCCCCGTCGCCCGCATGCTCGCGTCCACCTCGATCGGGCCGTCCGCCGCCAGACCGGCCGTGTCCAGGCCGATCCCGCGCACGGCCGGCCGCCGGCCGGTGGCGAGGAGGACCTCATCGGCCTCGACCGACGCGCCGTCGTCGGTGTGGACGGTCACCGGGCCGTCCGGCGCCGGGCGCCGGATCTCGGTGACCGAGCGGCCGAAGCGCACGTCGATCCCCGACTCCCGAAGCGACGCCGCCAGCAGTTCGCCGGCGAACGGCTCGACACGGGTCAGCAGCCGATCACCGCGTACGAGCATGGTCGTCTCGTGGGCGCCGAGCGAGTGCAGGGCCTGGGCCATCTCGCAGGCGACCGGCCCGCCTCCGATCACCACCAGCCGCTTCGGCACCTGCTGCACACTGGTCGCCTCGCGATTCGTCCACGGGCGCGCCTCCGGCAGGCCCGGCACGTCCGGGATCAGTGGATCGCTGCCCGTCGCGATCACCACCGCGTGCCGCGCCCGCAGCGAACGGGTGCCGTCCGGCCCGGCCACCTCGACGCGCAGCGGCCCGGCCAGGCGCCCCCGGCCCCGGACGAACGTCGCGGGCAGGTCCTCGATCCAGCTCACCTGGCCACGGTCGTCGAGGTGGGACACGGTCTGGTCGCGACGTGCCAGCACCGCCGGGGCGTCGATCGGCCCGCGCAGTTCCAGCCCCGGCATCCGGTTCACCTCGGCCGCCAGCTCCATCGGCCGCAGCAGGGCCTTGCTCGGAACGCAGGCGTAGTACGCGCACTCGCCGCCCGCCAGGCGTTCCTCGACGACGGCCACGGTCAGACCACCCCGTACGACACGTCCTGCGACGTTCTCCCCCACCGGCCCCGCCCCGACCACGACCACGTCGAAGACGTCCTCGTCCGCCATCGCACCCCCCGGAGTCATCCCAGGTCACCTCCTGTGACCCATACACCTCAGTCTCCCCGGCCAGGCCCGCCGGGAAGCGGCCGGCGGGCCCGCCGCCGCCCCGTACGGTGCCGCCTGGGCGCCGCGCGGCGGGACCTTGGAACCGGCCCTATTCCAGGTCCACTCGGACCGTGAGCAGTTCGGTGCCGAGCAGCCTTACGATCAGGCCGTTCGCCCTTGGAAGCCGCCGGAGCCGCTCCTTCGGGTCGTCATCGGGCATGAGGTGGGCGATGCCGGTACGCCAGCGCCGACCGATGCGTACGCGCACTCTCGGGTCGGCCTCGATGTTGCGCACGTACTGCGATCGCCGCCCGTGGTCGGAGACCAGCCAGAAGCTTCCGCCCTCGATCCGTCCCCCGATCGGGGTCTGCCGGGGCAGGCCGCTCTTTCGCCCGATCGTCTCGAGCACGGCCGCGCCCGGGAGGTAGCGCGACATCGGCCGCATGAACGGGTTGGCGACGTACCTGTGAAACCGGCCGGTCATCCGCCGGCGCCGGGCGTGGGTGTCCGTTGGCGTCATCCGCGTGGCCCTCTTTTCCGGAACTGGTGATTACCGGAAAAGCTTTACCGGAACTGAGAGTTCCGTCAAGTGGTACGGTCTGCGGTCATGGGAACCGAGAGCCGTCGTCCGCACACCGGCCGGCGGCGCAACCCCGCGGTCCGCCAGGCCGTGCTCGACGCTGCCGCCGACCTGCTCGCCTCGCGGGGCGACGCGGCGATCTCGATGGACGCCATCGCACGCGAGGCGGGCGTCAGCAAGCACACGATCTACCGCTGGTGGCCGTCGAAGGGCGCACTCCTGCTGGAGACGATGGTCGAACGCGCCCGCCGCGACGCCGCGCCACTCGACACCGGAACGCTGACGGGCGACATGGAGGCGTTCCTGACCGCGACGTTCGCGGCGGTCGAGCGCAACGCGTCCCTGCTGCGGAGCACGATGGCGGAGGCACTGCGGGACGACAAGGCGGCGGATGGACTGCGCGCCTTCGCCGCGGCACGGCGAGAGGAGTTCCACGGCCTGCTGGCCCGGGGCCGATCCCGAGGCGAACTCCCGGCCGACGCCGACCTCGACCTGTTGGTCGACCAGGTCTACGGCCTGCTGTGGTACCGCCTCCTGCTCGGCCACGCACCACTCACCCCGGAGACCGCCGTCCGCCTGACCCACTCGATCACCGGCCCGCCCACGGCCGACGCGTGAGGTCCGGGGGGCCGCGGCGCCCGCCGCGCCGTCCCGCTTCGGCCGACACGATCCGCGAGCGCCGGTCGCCACCGATGCCACCGATGCCACCGCGAATATCCAGAACCGCGCCGTTTCCGCCGGAAAACGCCAGAGGCGCCGGGTGGTAGAAAGGGCACCGCCATTGCGCCGATCACGACAGAGGTCCAGCGACACCGGCACGGGCTCCGACGGCAGGCGACGGCCGCGCTGCGCCGGTCGACCTGGGCTGAGTGTTGCCGAGGCCGGTCACCCGACCCGCCTCCGGCCGGTTCGCCGTACGCCGCGATACAGCCAAAGGCGCCACATTTTTCACTGCCTATTCGCCGTTATTTCCGGCACGCCAAAAAGCCGCCCGGTATTTTCCGTTCCGTACCGACTCGTACGACGATCGGGGCCGCGCGCCAGCTGTGGGTGCCTGCTCGCCTCGGGCATCGAGACCGGGATCGCCCTGCTGGTCGGGAGCGATCCCCTAAACCGCGACGACGTCCGGCCGCTCGACGGACCCGACGACCTGGTCACCAACGGCTCGCGGTGCTCTGGGATCGTGCCACGGGCGATGACGCTCCGCACAGGCGGACCCGGGAGCCCGACGTCGATCGCCTGCACGAGTCACATCGGCGGCGACATCGCCGAGCGGCCACCGGTCACCACGAACGGCGTCCGCGAGTCGCGCTGACCGCTCGCGCCCGCCCGTCGGGCGTAGCACGCCATGCTGACGAGGTCGTAAGAGCGCCGCCGGCCTCGGCGACCGCCCCGATCAGCCTCTCGGCGACGCTGAAGCCCTCGGAGTACAGCACGCGGGCGCAGCGGTTGTGCGCGCCCACAGTGACACCCATAGACGCGCGCGAGAACGCTCATCAGCGGCGACCACCCCAGGCCCGCACAGCGATACGTCGGGAAGACCACCATCCCGCACAGTTCGACGGCATCACCATCACACAGCCCCGCCAGGACGCCGAACCCCACGACGGCTTCCGCCCCAGACGCTCCTGGCGCGGTCGCCCAGGGCCCGATCTCGCCTAAGGCCCCCGCTGGACGGTATGCGGTCGCTAATCCTTCGTGCGTGGTGTTGGGCGGGTGGCCCATTCGCGGAGCTTCGCGATGCGCTTGCGGACGTCCTCGGTGCTCGCCTGGGCCGACGGGGGGCCGCCGCAGACGCGGCGGAGTTCGGCGTGGATCACGCCGTGGGGCTGGCCGGTGCGGTGGTGCCAGGCGCCGACCAGGTTGTTCAGCTCCTTGCGCAGCGCGTGGAGGTCCTCGGCGGTCGTGCGGTCGTCCTTCTTCGCCGCCTTCCCGCCGCTCTTGCGCTGGGCGGCCAGCTGCTCGGCCTGACGCTGCTTCAGCAGGCTCGTGACCTGTTCGGGTTCGAGGAGGCCCGGGATGCCGAGGAAGTCCTGTTCTTCGGCCGAGCCCGGCGCGGCGCCCATGCCGAACTCGCCGCCGTCGAAGACGACTCGGTCGAAGTGGGCCGACGCCTCGACGGTCTCGAAGGGGAGCTCTTCGCCGACGTCGGGATTGTCGCGCTTACGGTTGGCCTCGGCGATCAGGTCGTCGTCCAGGCCGTCCTCACGCACGGGGCGGTCGAGGACGTGGTCGCGCTCGGTCTCCATCTCCGCGGCGTGGCCCATGAGGGTCGGCACCGACGGCAGGAACACCGAGGCGGTCTCGCCGCGCCGTCGCGCACGGACGAAACGGCCGATCGCCTGGGCGAAGAACAGCGGGGTCGAGGTGGAGGTCGCGTAGACGCCGACGGCGAGCCGCGGGATGTCGACGCCCTCGGAGACCATGCGCACGGCGACCATCCAGCGGTCCTCGGACTCGCCGAACTGCTTGATCTTGCGGCTCGCCGACGGGTCGTCGGACAACACCACGGTCGCCCCGGCGCCGGTCACGTTGCGGATCATCTTGGCGTACGCCCGCGCGGCCTCGTGGTCACTCGCGATGACCAGGCCGCCCGCGTCGGGCACGCCGCGGCGCACCTCGGTCAGCCGGCGGTCGGCGGCGGCGATCACCTGCTGGATCCACTCGCCCTTGGGGTCGAGCGCGGCACGCCACGCCTGGGACATCTGGTCCTGTGTCAGCGGCTCGCCGAGCGTCGCGGTGATCTCGTCTCCGGCGCGGGTGCGCCAGCGCATCTCCCCCGCGTACGCCAGGAAGATCACCGGCCGGACCACCCCGTCGGCCAGCGCCGGGCCGTAGCCGTAGGTGTAGTCGGCGCGGCTGCGGCGGACGCCGTCGGGCCCCTCCTCGTACGTGACGAAGGGGATCGGGTTGATGTCGGTGCGGAACGGCGTGCCGCTGAGCGCGAGCCGCCGCGTGGCCGGGTCGAACGACTCGCGGATCGCGTCGCCCCACGACTTGCCGTCGCCCGCGTGGTGGACCTCGTCCATGATCACGAGGGTGCGGCGGTTCTCCGTACGGCCGCGGTGCAGCGCCGGGTGGGCGGCGACCTGGGCGTAGGTGACGGCGACGCCGACGAAGTCCTTGGCCGTACGGCCGTGCGCGTTCTTGAACTCCGGGTCGATCTTGATGCCGACGCGCGCGGCCGACTCGGCCCACTGGCGCTTCAGGTGCTCGGTCGGGCAGATGACGGTGATCCGGTCGACCACCCGGCGCCCCATGAGCTCGGCCGCCAGTCGCAGCGCGAAGGTCGTCTTGCCCGCGCCGGGCGTGGCGACGGCGAGGTAGTCACGGGGCTCGGACCGGAAGTATTCCTCCAGCGCGGCCTGCTGCCAGGCACGCAGCGCCGGGGCGGTGCCCCAGGGCGCCCGGCCGGGCAGCGCGGGAGGGGTGTCGGATGCGGCGAACGTGCTCACGGTGAAGAGAGGCTACCCGTAAGCACTGACAGGACATGCCGAGCGTGATGTGATCCACAGCAACCACGGCGGCTCGTGTTAGGGGTTTCGCCGGCCTGTTCACGGCCCGCCGCGGGCCTGCGTGAGCGCGGTCTGGGCGCCGCTGCGGCCCGCGCGGTAGGCCGCCCACATCGCGCGGATGCGCAGGCCCTGGCCGGGCGTGAACGAGGTCATGCACGGGTCCCAGGCGTAGTCCATGAAGTTGTGCACCGGATCGGTGCCCGGCTGCGGGCAGGTGTCCTTGACCGAGGGGCAGCCCGTGGTCGGCGTGCTCTCGTACGGGGTGTCGTCCACGCCGTCGCCGGGCGGGACGCAGCCGTTCTCGAACGGGTGGAACAGCCCCAGCCAGTGCCCGGTCTCGTGCACCGCCGTGTAGCCGCGGTTGAAGTGGGTGAAGGCTCCCCCGGGGACGCTGCGGTAGTCGACGACCACGGCGTCCAGCGTGGGCCGCAGGCGGTACGCCTGGGGGAACGCGGAGAAGCCGAGCACCTCCGAGCCGACCGCGGCGGTGAAGAGGTTCAGCGTCCCGGGGCCGCCCTTGACGAGTGCGCCCAGCATCTGGTCCTGGAGTTCGTGCGGCCGCTCGAACCAGTCGGCGTTGCGTACGACGTCGGAGCTGACGAGCCGGAACGACACCCCGGTGTCGGCGCCGCCCGTGGTGCCCCCGTACGCGGCGTTGAGGCTGCGGATCTGCTGGTCGACGGTCGCCGTGGTCAGCCGGCCGCTCCGCCCGTCGGTGATGACGTGGAAGCGCACCGGGACGACGATGCGGCCCGCGAGCCGCCGGCTCGACTCCAGCTGCCGCTCGTCACCGACCCCGTACCGGCGGCCCAGGGTCTCGGTGAAGTCGCGCAGCATCGCTTTGACCTGCGACGGCGACAGGTCGTCCGAATCGCGGGGGCGGACGCCGCGGAGTGCGGCGGCGGAGGCGCGCCGCAGGCAGGACGTCCCCCGGGCCGTCGGCGCGCAGGTGTCGGCCGACGCCGTGGCGCACGACGCGAGAACGACTCCGAACAGGCCCCACAGGACTCTCCGCCTCATGGATTCCCCCCGAGACGGAGAGGTTAGACCTCAGCGCGCCGTGGAACGCCCGACGCGCGGGTCCGTCAAGCCGATTTGACGCTCACTCGCCGTCGTCGCCCGACATCGACTCGTAGATCTCCTTGCATTCCGGGCAGACCGGGTACTTCTTGGGGTCGCGGTTCGGCACCCACACCTTGCCGCAGAGCGCGATCACGGGCGTGCCGCTGACGGCACTCTCCATGATCTTGTCCTTCTGCACGTAGTGCGCGAAGCGCTCGTGACCCCCGTCGCCGTGGGAGAGGTCCGGCCGGGTGTCGCTCTCAGGAAGGATCTTCGTACTCACGGGCTCAGTTTAGTGACGGATCCTCGGGAAACGTCGCGACGAACGCCAGATCGCCGCCCTGACGCCGCAGAACGTCCTGCCACAGGCGTCCGGGATCGTCCCGGAACGCGTCCTCGGACTCCGCCGGCAGGACGTACCAGGCGCCGTCTTCGACCTCTGACCGGAGCTGGCCAACCCCCCATCCGGCATACCCGGCGAAAACTCGCAGCTTCGTGACCTCGGTGGCGAGCAGCTCCGGTGGCGCGTCGAGATCGACGAGGCCGACGCGGGCCACGGCGGGGCTGCCGTTCAGCGCCCGCCAGCCGAGCGGCTCGTCGGTGCCGGGGATGTGGGCGAGCGCCAGTGCGCTGTCGAGCGCGACGGGGCCGCCCTGGAAGACCACGGACGGACCTGTCACCAACTCCGACCAGGGCGGGAGTACCTGTTCGACGGGCACCTCGGTGGGCCTGTTGAGCACGACTCCCAGCGTGCCGCCGTCGTCCTCGTGCTCCACGAGAAGCACCACGCTGCGCCGGAAGTTCGGGTCGGCCAGCCGTGGAGTAGCGACGAGCAGACGGCCCGCGATTATCCCGTCGTCCATGACTCAATCATCCTGTGCCGGGGCCCGCATGCGAACAGTCCACGGCCGAGTACGTCGGTTACGCGCCCATGGCCCTTGGGTAATCGGCAGAATACGGGCCTAGATCACAAACTAGATCACGAAGGTGTGCCCCCCACCTACGGAGGACCCCCGATGCAGCTTTCCAGGGTCGTTATCGCGGCCGTGTTCTTTGTCGTCGGGGCGCTCATCATCATCCCGATGCTGGTGAACGACTCCTCACCCTCACAGCTGACGAGCGCCACGCCCTCTCCCAACGTCTCGGCGTCGCCCTCGGCCTCTCCCTCCAGGTCCGCCAAGCCGTCCCACACGCCCACACATCGGCCCTCGCCGACGCGGTCGAGCCGGACCCCCAGCAAGAACCCGGTCACGCCTCCGGTGCCGTCGGTGACGCCGAACGCGCCGCTGAAGGTCGCCATCGGCACCGTCCGGTGCCCCGGCCGCAGCGTGCTGGTGTCGGTCACCAACGGCGGCGGGTCGACCGAGGACTACACCATCACCACCGACGGCTCGATCTCGGTGGCCGACCGCATCCCGGCGGGCGCCACCCGCAAGTCCACCTTGACCATCAAGGAGGACCACGCGACCACGATCGCCGTGACCTGGCACAACGTCCCGGTCAAGACCCTCGACCGTACGGCGCACTGCGCCCGCAGGACACCGGGCCACACGCTGCCGCACACGGGCCCGGACAGCGGGATGATCATCGCCAGGGTCGCCACGGGTGTCGCCGCGATGCTGACCGGCCTGATCGTCTTCTGGTACGGCCGCCAGTGGCCGGGCCGCAAGGACAAGATGTTCGGCGACAAGTGACGTCTCCCGGCGTGGGACCGTCCCGATCGTCGCCGACCGGGCCACCGGCTGACTCAGCGCACGGCGTGATCTCCCTGCTCACGGGCCACGCCGGGCGCTGACGCCGCTCACAGCAGGTCGCTCGCCGACTTGTGGACCTTGGCCAGGGCGGTCAGCAGGCAGCGGCGCTCGGCCTCGGTGAGGTCGGCGGTGACCTTCTCCTCCAGGCCGCGGCGCTCGGCCTCGACCGGCTCCTGAAGCATCCGGCCCGCGTCGGTCAGCCAGAGCCGGACCAGCCTGCTGTCGCGTTCGTCGCGGCGGCGGGTGAGCAGGCCGGCGGCGCTCATCCGCGTGGCCATCTTGACGACGGTGGGCGTGGTGACGTGCAGCGCGGCGGCGATCTCGCCGGGCGTACTGCCGTCGCGCTCCCACAGCACCGCCAGGAGGTGGTTCTGGCCCTGGTGCAGGCCGTGGCGGCGCATGGCGTTCTCGGCCAGCGCACGCAGCACCTTCGTCGTCTTGCTGTGCAGGTCGAGGAACTCGGGCATCGCCGCCTCCGTACGGGCAGATCGATTGACGGCTAATCATTTGCCGGTTAACGTTCTCCGGGTCAGTCATTAGACGGCAAACGACTAGGAGCAACGATGATACTGATCACAGGGGCCACCGGAAGAATCGGCCGTGAGCTGGTGCGAGAGCTCGACGCGGCGAAGGCGAAGGTCCGCGTCCTGGTCCGCGACCCGGCCCGCGCGGCCGGTCTGCCCACGAGTGCCGGGCGCGTGGTCGGCGACCTGGACGAGCCCGCGACGCTCACTCCCGCCCTCGACGGCGTCGACCGGCTCTTCCTGCTCACCCCGGGCATCGGCGTCGACCAGGCCGCGAACGCCATCACCGCGGCCCGCGACGCGGGCGTGCGGCACATCGTGCTGCTGTCGTCCATCTGGGCCGACGGAGACCCGGTGCCCGCGATGGGCCGCTGGCACCGCGAACGCGAGCGCCTCCTGGAGGCGTCCGGCGTACCCGCGACGATCCTGCGCCCCGGCGGCTTCGCCACCAACGCCCTCGAATGGGCGCCCTCCATCCGCGAGAACGGGTACGTCGTCGACGCGATCGGCCCCGGCCGGGCCGCGGCCATCGACCCGGCCGACATCGCCGCCGTCGCCGCCGCCGTCCTCACCCAGGACGGCCACGAGGGCCGGACCTACGTCCTCACCGGCGACGAGGCCCTCACCACGGCCGAGCAGGTTCAGATCATCGCCGACACGATCGGCCGCGACATCGAGGTCCGCGCCGCGACCACCCCCGAGGAGATCGTCCGGTCCCGTTACCCCGGCGGCGCTCCCAAGCCACTCGCCGACGCCGTCCTCGAGGCCGCGGCGGTCATGCGGGCCGACACCACCGGAGTCCGGACCGACACCGTGGAACGCCTGCTCGGCCGCCGCCCCCGCACCTTCGCCGACTGGTGCGAGCGCAACCGCGACGCCCTGCGGGGATGACTAGCGCGCCTCGGTGGCCGCCTGCTGCACGGCCGCCGCCACGGCGTGCGCCACGTCCGCGTGGAACACGCTCGGCACGATGTAGTTCGGGCCGAGTTCCTTGTCCGTGACGACCTCGGCGAGCGCGCGGGCCGCGGCGAGCAGCATGTCCTGGGTGACCGTACGGCTCTGGGCGTCGAGCAGGCCGCGGAAGACGCCCGGGAACGCCAGCACGTTGTTGATCTGGTTCGGGTAGTCGCTGCGGCCGGTGGCGACCACGGCCGCGTGCTCGCGCGCCTCCGCCGGGTCGACCTCGGGGTCGGGGTTGGCCAGGGCGAACACCACCGAGCCCTCGTTCATCGTGGCGATGTCCTCACCGGTGAGGATGCCGGGTGCCGAGACGCCGATGAACACGTCGGCGCCCCGCACCGCGCCGCGCAGGTCGCCGGAGTAGCCCTCGTGGTTGGTGTTCTCGGCGATCCAGCGCAGCGACTCGTCCAGGTCGTCGCGGCCGGTGTGCACCGCGCCGCGGTAGTCGCAGACGACGACGTTCTTGACTCCCGCGTGCAGGAGCAGCTTGAGCACGGCCGTGCCGGCGGCGCCCGCGCCCGCCATCGTCACGCGCACGTCGGCGAGGTCCTTGCCCACCACGCGCATGGCGTTCATGAGCGCGGACAGCACGACGATCGCGGTGCCGTGCTGGTCGTCGTGGAAGACCGGGATGTCGAGCAGGTCGCGCAGCCGGCGCTCCACCTCGAAGCAGCGCGGCGCGGAGATGTCCTCCAGGTTGATGCCGCCGAACGCCGGCGCGAGGATCTGCACCGTACGGACCAGCTCGTCGGTGTCCTGGGTGTCGAGGCAGATCGGCCAGGCGTCGATGCCGGCGAACCGCTTGAACAGCGCCGCCTTGCCCTCCATGACCGGGAGGGCGGCCTCCGGGCCGATGTTGCCGAGGCCGAGCACGGCCGAGCCGTCGGTGACCACGGCGACGCTGTTGCGCTTGACGGTCAGGCGACGCACGTCGTCGGGGTTACGGGCGATCGCCAGCGAGACCCGCGCGACGCCTGGGGTGTAGGCCATCGACAGCTCGTCGCGGTTGCGCAGCGGCACCTTCGACTGCATCTCGATCTTGCCACCGAGGTGCATGAGGAACGTGCGGTCACTGACCTTGTGAATGGTGACGCCGTCGACCTGCTCCAGCGCGTCGACGATCTCCTGGGCGTGCTCGGTGTCGCGGGTGGCGCAGGTGACGTCGATGCGGAGCCGGTCATGGCCGGCCGGGGTGAGGTCGAGGGCGGTGACGATGCCGCCGGCCTGCTCCACCGCACCGGTGAGCTGGCTCACCGCCTTGCCGCCCGCCGCGACCTCGAGGCGGACGGTGATCGAGTAGGACACGCTGGGCACGGTCGCCACGTCAAATGCTCCTTTTGCCTGGTCAGGGCTTCGCCTCGCGATGATTTCACGCGTCGGGCGGGGTCCGGGCCTCGGGCGTCGGCTTCGTCTTCAGGGCATGGCGAGCGCTGCCGTCACGATGATGTCGGCACAGGCCGGCGCCGCCAGCCGCGTACTGTCGATGACCAGATCATAGAGCGCCGGGTCGGCCGGATCGGCCCGGTAGAAATGCTTGACGTACGCGTTCCGCGCCCGGTCGTTGTCGTCGAGGAGCCGCTCCGCCTCCCGCTCGGACACCTCCAGCGACTCCCGTACGTTCGCCAGCCTCCGCCGGCGTGGGCCGTCGAGGCGTACGTGCAGGGTGCCCGGACGGCCGGCGAGCACGAGCTGGGACGCGCGGCCGAGGATCACCCCGCCCCCGCGTTCGGCGATCTGCTTGATCACGTTCTCGGTGCGGACGAGGAACTCCTCCTCCGGCACGAAGCCGTGCTCCGGCAGGTAGGCGTCCCCGCCGAGGGTGACGTTGGGCAGCCGCGCGGCGCTGGACAGGATGCGGCCGAGGCCGCGTTCGGCACGGTCGTCGTGGTCGAAGGCCTCGTCGAGCGAACAGCCGATCTCCGCGGCCACGGTGTAGGGGATGGCCCGGTCGACGAAGGGCACGCCGAGGTGCTCGGCGACCGCGGGGCCGATGACACTACCCCCCGCGCCGAACGTCGCGGAGATCGTCACGACGCCGGCCATGACCGGATGATTCCCGTCCGCGTCCGGTCAGAACAGCGCCGACGCGAGCCGGCGCCGTGCCTGCCCCACACGGGGATCGTCGGGCGGCAGCACCTCGAGCAGCGACAGCAGGTGCTTGCGCACGAGGTCACGATCGTCGCCGGAGGTGCGGCGCACGGTGCCGATCAGCCGGTCGAAGGCCTCCTCCACGCGCCCCTCGACGAGGTCGAGATCGGCGACGCGGGTCTGGGCCTCGGCGTCGTCCGGGCGGTCGGCCGCGTCCTTGCGCGCCTGCTGCGGGTCGAGGGCGACCACCCGGCGCTGCAGATCGACCAGGGCCAGGCCGCTCTTGGCGTACGCGTCGGTCGGCGCCGACTCGAGGATCTTGCCGAACGCGCTCGCCGCCGCGTCGAGGTCGCCGCGCTGGAGTGCGGCCTCGGCCTCGGTCTGGAGGGGGTCGCCGGCGGGCTCCTGAGGCACCTCGGCGCCTCCGGCTCCCTCGGCGCCCTCGGGCATCAGGCCCTGCTCACGCAGCGCGTCGAACAGCTGGTCGAGGACCTGGCGCACCTGCGGCTCGGGCGCGGCGCCGTTGAGCACGGGCAGCATCTGGCCGGCGACCACCGCGGCGACGAACGGGATGCCCTGCACGCCCATGCGGCTGAGCTGCTGGGCCAGGCCCGGGTTCGCGTCGATGTCGACCTTGGCCAGCACCCAGCTCCCGGCCGCCTCGTTCGCGAGCTTCTCCAGGATCGGGCCGAGCTGCTTGCACGGCTGGCACCAGTCGGCCCAGAAGTCGACGAGCACCGGAACCGTACGCGACCTGTCGATGACCTCGGCGTTGAACGTCGCATCGGTCACGTCGATGACGGAGGTGGAGGCGCCCGCGGACGCCGGGCGCTGCTGCGCCCGCTTCGCCGCGGCCTGCCGGGCGCCCAGGTCGACGGCGCCGTGCAACGAGAAGTCCGATGACGTCATGCATCCATCCTGCCGCATACACCGGCGAATGCGTACGAGCGGCCGCCTCCTATCCCCGGACGGGGTGTCGGGCGGCCGCTCCGGACGGCGGCTCAGAAGCGGGCGGGCTCGGAGTAGCTCCCCCACTCGTCGCGCAGAGCGCCGCAGATCTCGCCCAGGGTGGCCTCGGCGCGAGCGGCGTCGAGCATGGCCGGGATGAGGTTCTCCTCCGTACGGCCGACCTCGATCATGCGGGTCAGCGCGGCGTCCACGGCGGCCTGGTCGCGTTCGGACCGCCGGGCCGCCAGGAGGCGATTCTGCTCGCGCTCGACCTCGTGGCTGACCCGCAGGATCTCCAGTGGCTCCTCGATGCTCTGCGTGTGGCGGTTGACGCCGACGATGTGCTTTTCGCCCTTTTCGAGCTGCCGCTGGTAGACGAAGGCCGCGTCGGCGATCTCGGCCATGAACCAGCCCTCCTCGATGCCGCGCAGGATGCCGCCGGTCATCGAGTCGTCCGGGCTCATGTCCTTGATCTGGGCGAAGATCTTCTCGGCGTCGGCCTCGATCCGGTCGGTGAGCGCCTCGATGTACCAGGAGCCGCCCAGCGGGTCGACGACGTTGACGACGCCGGTCTCCTCCATGATCACCTGCTGGGTGCGCAGGGCGATCTCGGCGGCCTTCTCGCTCGGCAGCGCCAGCACCTCGTCCAGGGCGTTGGTGTGCAGGGAGTTGGTGCCGCCGAGGACGGCGGCGAGCGCCTCCACCGCGGTGCGCACGACGTTGTTGTCGGGCTGCTGCGCGGTCAGCGACACTCCGGCGGTCTGGGTGTGGAACCGCAGCCACTGCGCCTTCTCCGACGTCGCGCCGTACACGTCGCGCATCCAGCGGGCCCAGATCCGCCGCGCGGCGCGGAACTTGGCGATCTCCTCGAAGAAGTCGATGTGGGAGTCGAAGAAGAACGACAGGCCGGGCGCGAAGGCGTTGACGTCCAGGCCCCGCGACAGGCCCAGCTCGACGTACCCGAAGCCGTCCGCGAGCGTGAAGGCGAGCTCCTGCGCGGCCGTGGCCCCGGCCTCGCGGATGTGGTAGCCAGAGACGCTCAGCGGCTTGTACGCCGGGATCTCGGCGGCGCAGTACTCCATCAGGTCGCCGATGAGGCGCAGGTGCGGCTCAGGCGCGAACAGCCACTCCTTCTGCGCGATGTACTCCTTGAAGATGTCGGTCTGCAGCGTGCCGTCCAGGCCGTGGATGTCGGCGCCCTGCCGCTCGGCCGCCACGAGGTACATGCAGAAGATCGGCACGGCCGGGCCGGAGATCGTCATGGAGGTCGTGGTCTCACCGAGCGGGATGCCGTCGAACAGCACGTCCATGTCGGCGGCCGAGTCGATCGCGACGCCGCAGTGGCCGACCTCGCCGAGGGAGCGGGGGTCGTCGGAGTCGCGGCCCATGAGGGTGGGCATGTCGAAGGCGACCGACAGCCCTCCGCCGCCGGCGGCGAGGATCATCTTGTAGCGCTCGTTGGTCTGGCGCGCGTTGCCGAAGCCGGCGAACTGCCGGATCGTCCAGGCCCGCCCGCGGTAGCCGGTGGCGTACAGGCCGCGGGTGTAGGGGAACTCCCCCGGCCAGCCGATGCGCTCGAACCTGGGGTCGGCGGCCGGCGGACCGTAGACCGGCTCGACCTCGGCGCCGGAAAGCGTCGTGAAGTCGGCGTCCCTCTTGCGCGACGCGTCGAACCGCTCCTGCCAGCGTCGGCGGCCCTCCTCAATGTCCTGCATGTCCATGAGCGCTCCTCCGGGTTGCTCCTCACTCCAAGATACTAGGACGTCCTAGTAATCTGAGTCACAGAGTCACCACGAGCCGGTCCCCGGCACGGCGTGGGGAGCCCGGTCAGTCCTGGAAGTCGCCCGCGGTCACCCGCAGCGGCCGCAGCACATCGAAGATGTTTCCCAGCTCCTCGGCGTCGTACGCGCCGAGGCCGAAGTCGGCGGCCATGAGGTCACGGGTGGCGCGCTCGACGGTGTCGCGGCCACTCGGGGTGATCTCGGCGAGCACGCCCCGGCCGTCACGCGGGTTCGGGCGGCGGAGGACGTATCCCTGTCTCTCCAGCCGGTCGATCGTGTTGGTCACGCTCGTCGGGTGCACCATCAGCCGTTCGCCGATCTTGGAGAGCGGCAGGGCGCCCTTGCTGCTGAACGTCAGCAGCACGAGGGCCTCGTAGCGGGCGAAGGTCAGCTCGTACGGCTTGAGGCGGGCGTCGAGCTCGGCGATGAGGATCGCCTGGGCGCGCATGATCGACGTGACGGCGAGCATGGCGGGCGAGCGCCCCCAGCGGCGTTCCCAGAGGTCACCGGCTCGGGCGATGGGGTCGAAGGGGAGGTTGAGCGGCTTGGGCACCCGGACACGGTAGCGCCTGGGCACGGCGGCCCCCGGCGATCCGGCGCAGGCATCCGACATTTACCGACCTATAACTACAATTGTTTCCTGCATACTCCTCGAATCATTGCTAACGACACCGGCGGACACAACAACGCTGACAGTCATCACCAAGGCAAGTTATAGTTCCGTTGTCGGTGCGTGCGGCGACGGCAAAGGGGGGCGTCGACGCGGCCGTTCATTGGGCTGATCCGCTTCTAGCCTCGAGCGCGCACCGAGATTTCGGGGGGTAGTAAATGATCGCGGATTTCTCCACGATCGTGGCACGGGACATGGGGATCCGCCGCGGGGGGCGGTGGATCCTGCGTCCCACCACGTTCGGCATCACCTCGGGGGTGGTCGGGCTCGCGGGTCCGCCCTGCTCGGGCAGGTCCGCTCTGCTCACGACGCTGGCCACGCTGCGCCGGCCCAGCGTGGGCGAGCTGGAGCTGCTGGGCCACGACGTGACCGGGCCGGCCGGGCAGCGCGCGGTGCGCCCGCGCCTGGGCCTGCTGCCGCACCGGTTCGGCTGGGCGGCCGGGGTCACCGCCCGCGAGTACGTCGCCTACGCCGCCTATTTCAAAGCCACGCCGAAGGACGCGGTCGAGGCGATTTTGGAGCGATTTGAATTGACCGATGCCGCGGAATTTGAGATGGACATGCTGCCCGCCGATCTGCGGTTGCGTGCGGGGCTCGCGGCGACCTGTGTGCACCGGCCCGATCTGGTGTTCCTGGACGAACCACTCGGATCCATCGCCGATCCGGAGCGCGACGAGTTGATCGGCGTGCTGCGCGGGCTCGCCCCGGCCGTGGTCGTGACCGCGCCCGACCCGGCGGAGCTGACGGGGTGGTGCGACCGCGTCTTCACCATCGTCCGCGCTCGCCTGATCGAGTCGTTGGAGGTCTCCCGAACGTGGTCCCGGGTGCCGGCCGGTGTCTGACCTGGGGCGGGTGCTGCGGATCGATGCCCGCCGCACCGCCCCGTTCCTGGCCGTCCCGGCCCTGGCGCTGCTCGGCGCGATCGCGGCCTGGCACGCCCTGCTGCCCGGCGTCGCGTACTGGGACGACGCCGTCGCCGCGCTGTTCGCGTCGGTGCGCGTCCTCGGGCCGGCCTCCGCGGCCCTCGCCGCCTGGGTGGCGCTGCGCGAACACCGGCTCGGTTACCTGCGGGGGCTGAGCGCCCGGTCGCCGGCGCTCGGGCCGCTGCTGGACCTGACGCTGCTCGGCGTCGTCTCGCTGAGCGCGTACGCGGTCGTGGCCGCGGTGGTCGTGGTGAAGACGCTGCTGCACGTCGAGGCCGGGCACCCGCAGGTGGTCGGGCTGCTGGCGGGCGCGCTCACACTGCTGGACTACACGGTGATCGGCGACCTCGCGGGCCGCGCGGTCCCCCGGCTGCCGACGGTCGCCGCGGCGGCCGCCGTCACCTGCCTGTGGGGCATCGCCCGCCCGGGCACGTGGACGTACCTGCTGCCGCCGCCGGGGGTCGAGCACATCCATCCGTTCGCCGGCCTGCGCACCGAGCTGCTCGCCGCACAGGCCCTGTGGTCGCTCGGCTTCGGCGGGCTCCTGGTCGGCGGCTACCTGTGGACGCTGACGCGGCGGGCGCGGCTCGCCCTGCCTCTCGTGGCTGCGGTGATCCTCATCACCCTCACCACCCTGTGGATCCACGCCCAGCAGCGCACGCCGCTCGCGCCCCGCGCGTTCGAGTACTCCTGCCGGCAGTGGCCGCTGACCGTGTGCGTGCACCCGGCGTTGCGCTCGGCGCTTCCGTCGCTGGAGGCCGCCCTGACCCCGCTGGCCACACGCCTGAGCGGCACGCCGGGCGGCTTCACACGGGTCGAACACCGGCCCGACAACGATTTCCCGCGCCCCGGGCACGGCGTGGTCTACATCCACCTCACGGACCTGTCCCCGGGGTACGAACACCGCGCGGAGCAGGAGATCCAGATCAGCCTCCTCGACGCCCGCACCTGCGGCAACCCCGCACACGCCGTCGGCGTGCGCTACACCGCGCTGGTGTCGGCCTGGCTGCTCGACGAGACCCCGCCCCGCATGCCCGACGCGGCGGCCGCCCGCGCCTTCGGCCGCTGGGCCGAGGCGCACCGCCGCCACTGGCTACGCCTCCACTACGCGCGCTACCGCTCCTGCACCCTGCGCGGCCTGGACTTCCGCACCGTCTGAGCGGTTCAGTCGCCGGTGGCGACGACGCCGGCCTTCTCGATCATGAGCACGGCGCTGCGGACCGGGACGACCGGCCGGTGTCGCATTCCGGCGGGGACGGCGAAGGCCTGCCGGGGTCCGAGTTCGACGGTGTCGGCGCCTTCGAGCTCGATGCGGAACCGCCCGTCCAGGACGAAGAAGAACTCATCCTGGTCGTCGTGCGCATGCCAGTGGAACTCGCCCTGCATGACGCCGAGGCGTACGAGAACCCCGCCCACCTCCAGCAGGGTCTGGTTGTACCAGGGCTCGTCGACCTGGTCGATCAGCGCCTGCACGTCCATGGTCTGAAGCGTGGTGAACAGCGGCTCGTAGTGGATGGCGTACTCGGGATTTCCCATGGCGTTGCTCCTCCTCGGTGCGCCCGTCGTGGACGCGCGGTCAGGCGGTGATGGGCGCGATCCGCGGCGCGGCGACGCGTACGTAGTCGTCGGTGGCGAGGGCGATCGAGCGATCCAGGCGCGCGGCGTTGAAGAACAGCTCCGGCGCGTCGAGCAGCGACGGATCCGCGATGAGCTCGAGCCGCGGGTCGTAGCTGAACGGCAGCACGGTGCCGCTGACGCTGCCGGCCAGGTCCTCGGCCCTGTCCCGGCTCGCGAAGGTCGCATAGGTCCCCTCCAGGAGCGCCTTCACCGCCTGCAGGTCGAGCCGGGCGTCGCCGGGCACCACGGCCAGCACGTAGCGGGTCCGCTTCTTACCGATCTTGACCATGACGACCAGACATTTCGCGGCATGCGCGACGTCGTGCCCGCGAAGGGCGCTGACCAGGTCGGTGCGTCCCTCGGGCGCATGGTCGATCAGCCGGTACCGTGCGCCCGCGGCGTCCAGGTCCGCCACCAGGCGGTCGTAACGGGCCGGCGCGGACGCCACGGTCTGTGGATCACCAGTCACCGCTCAACAGCTCCTTCGCCTCGGCGATGCGATCTTCGTCGCGCCGGTAGAACACCCACTGTTTGATCTTCTTGCCGTGTACGAGTCCGGCCTGGCTGAGGATCTTCATGTGCTCGCCGCACGTCGGCCGGCTCACGCCGAGCTTGTCGGCGATGAACAGCGAGCAGACGCCGTCGCGCACCAGATCCCCGTCCTGCTGCGGCGGAAAGTGACGCTCGGGGTCGCGCAGCCACTCCAGGATCAGCAGCCGCTTGTCACTCGCCAGCGCCTTGATCAGGTCCACGTCGAGCATTTAGGCAGTATGCCAATTAGCTAACTACCTGTCTAGGGTGCTCTCCCGAATACGGCCGGTGATCTCAGGAGCACCACACGCGTCCGTAATGTTGACTATCGTCAGCCCCGTGGACTGGAGCCTGCTCACCTGCGCCCGCAAGGGCCACATCACGTACGCGCCGGACGAGGCCGCCCTGCGCGACCGGCTGCACGTCGAAACGCCGGCCGGCGAGGCGTGGCGGTGCCTGCGCTGCGGGACCTACGTCCATGGGGAGCCCCACGGCGGCGGACCGGCCGACCGGGCACCGCTCGTCATGCGCGGGCGCGAGTTGCGCGACGCGCTCGTCATGCGGTTCTTCGCGCTGGAGCGGGTGATCCGCGGCCTGGTGATCGCCGCGGCGGCGTACGGCGTGTGGCGGTTCTCCGCCCACCGCGGGTCCATCGAGAAGGTCTTCGAGAAGGAGATCCCGCTCCTCAAGCCCATCGCCCGCCAGGTCGGGTGGGATCTGGACAACTCCCACGTCGTGGAGAGCATCCGCCACGTCTTTGTCCTCAAGTCCAGCACGCTGACCTGGTTCGCCCTCGGCCTGCTCGCCTACGGCCTCGTCGAGCTGATCGAGGCGGTCGGCCTGTGGCTGCTCAAGCGCTGGGGCGAATACTTCGCCGTGGTCGCCACCTCCTGCGGGCTGCCGTTCGAGATCTACGAGCTGACCGAGCGGATCACCGCCGTCCGCGCGGGCGCGCTGGTGATCAACGCAGGTCTCGTGGTGTACCTGCTGGTGTCCAAGCGGCTGTTCGGCATCCGCGGCGGCAAGGAGGCGTACGAGGCCCGGCGGCGCGGCGAGTCACTGATCGAGGTCGAACAGGCGGCGGTCACATCACACGCGGAGCCGGCGGGGTGACTTTCGCGTCTATCTGGGGAATAGCCGGGTTGAGCAAAACCCAGAGGTGATGCGAAATGGCGCACTCGGACACAACCGAGGACACACAGATATCCGAGCGTCCCCGCAGGCCCGTCCTGCGCGCGGTCGCCGTCGTCGTCGTACTCGTCGCACTCGTCTACGCGGGCCTGCAGGCGGCGCACCAGCTGCCGCACTGGCTGAACCCGTTCGGTGAGACGACCAAGGACCGCAGCGCGCCCGTCGTGCTGAACTCCATCCAGAACCTGTCCCGGTACGAGGCGGCGAGCGGCAACTACCAGGTCGTCGTCGACCTGGAGAAGGACGCGAAGTTCCTCCCCAGCGCGCTGCGCGGCGAGCGCACGCTCTTCGTCGGCAACGGCAGCGTCGACGCCTACGTCGACTTCTCCCACATCGGCAACGGAGCCCTCACCGTCGACAAGACGCGCGAGACCGTGACCGTGCGCATGCCCCACGCCCAGCTGGAGAAGACCAACCTCGACCCCAAGCGCAGCTACGTCTTCGCCCGCCAGCGCGGCCTGTTCGACCGCTTCGGCGACTTCTTCAGCTCCAACCCCAACCAGCAGCAGCAGCTGTACGTCCTGGCGGCACAGAAGATCCAGGACGCGGCGAACTCCAGCGGACTCGCGCAGCGTGCCGACGCGAACACGAAGCAGATGCTGACGAACATGTTGAAGGCTCTGGGCTTCAAAACCGTTACGGTGACTTTTGCCACATCATCCTGAATGAAGGCGAAGGATCACCCGGGGAATACCTCTCCATGAGGCGTGGTTGGGGACGAGTCGGGGTGGTTCGCTGTGTCGATCGCAGCAGAAGCGGCAACGCTCGCGCATGGCCCGGTAAGACGGCCGACATGGCCGTTCGCCGTACCCGTCGCGGCCGCCTCGGTCGCGGTGGGCCTTCCCGCTCTCGTCCCCTCCTTTTCTCCGCGGCCCGCGCAGCTCCTCATCGGCGACCTGTTCCCCGGAGGCCAGGAGCTGCTCCTCGCGCTGATCCTGCTGGCCGCCGCCCGCGGGCTGCTGTTCCGCCGCCGTGTCGCGTACTACGTCGTCCTCGCGCTCACCATCCTGTCCATGCTCGACGCGCTCAACGTGCGCGAGTTCGGCCGCCTGCTGATCCTCGGCGTGGCGGCGGCGGGCTTCGTCCGCTACCGCAGCGAGTTCGACACCACGCCGAGCCGGTTCCGCGCCGCGGTGCGCGCCGGCCTGGTCACATACGGAGTGGCCGTCGCGTACGGGCTGGTCATCCTGATCGTCCAGCGGCACCACATCACGCCGGTCCCCTCCCCGGGCGAGGCCGGGCGCGAGATCCTCGCCGGGCTGAGCGCCTCCGGGTCCGGCCCGCTGCACTTCGACGGCTCGGCCGACCACTGGTTCCTGGCCAGCCTCGGCGTCCTCGGCGGCGCCGGCCTGCTCGCGATGTTCGTCACGCTGCTCTCGCCGCCGCCCGCACCGCCGCCCGGCACCGACGAGGAGCGCGCCGAGGCCGCGCGCCTGGTCGACGCCGACGGCTCCGACACTCTGGCGCCGTTCCTGCTGCGCGGCGACAAGTCCTACGTCTTCAGCCCCGACCGCCGCGCGGTGATCGGCTACCGCGTCCTGTTCGGCGTCGCCGCCGCGGGCGCGGACCCGGTGGGCGACCCGCACTCCTACCCCGACGCCGTGGCCGCGTTCGTCGCGCTGGCCCGCCGATCCGGCTGGCGGATGGCCGTGCTCGGCGCCCGCGAGGACCTGCTCGACCTGTGGACCCCGTACGGCATGCGCGCGATCGGCATCGGCGACGAGGTCCTGCTCACGCCCGGCGAGTTCGGGTTGAGCGGCCGGAGCATGCGCAACGTGCGCCAGGCGGTGCGCCGTACCCACAACGCCGGCGTGACCACCGAGGTCCTGCCCGAGGGCGCGCTGCCCGAGGAGGACCGCGAACGGCTGCGCGCGCTCGCCACCGACGCGCTCGGCGGCGTGGAGGAACGCGGCTTCTCGATGAACATGGACGGGCTGCTCACCGGGCGGCACGCCTTCCCGGTCCTCGTGGTGGCCCGTGACGCCGACGGCGCCCCGGTGGGCTTCCAGCGCTACCTGCCGAGCGCGTCGGCCCACCGCCTGTCACTCGACGTGATGCGCCGCGCGCCGGGCTCGCCGAACGGCCTCAACGAACGCATGATCGCCGACATCATGGAGTACGCGGGCGAGCACGACGTGGACGAGGTGTCGCTCAACTTCGCGGCGTTCCGCGAGCTGTTCGAGACCGAGGACCGCGGCGTTCTGGAACAGGGCACGTACCACGTGATCCACCTGCTCGACCGGTTCGTGAAGGTCGAGTCGCTGTACCTGTTCAACCGCAAGTTCCAGCCGCGCTACGTCGGGCGCACGGTGGTGTTCCCCTCGTGGACGAGCCTGCTGCCGATCGCGGTGGCGCTGCTCACGCTGGAGTTCGGGCACTGGCGTACGGCCGGCGAGGGCGGCCGGCGGCACGCCGAGGCCGCGCCCGAGGAGCCCTACGCGCTGCCGATCAGCACGGGCTGATGACGGCCCGCTCCCGGCGGCCGGTCAGCCGGACTCGGTGAGGCCCTCGACCAGTTCGTCGGCGGCGGCGTACGGGTCGCAGGAACCCTCCAGCACCTTCTCGGCCAGGACGTCGAGGCGCTGGTGGCCGTGCAGGTCGCCCATGCGCTCGCGGAGCGTCGTGACGGCGATCGCCTCGACCTCGTCGCGCGCGCGGGCGTGACGCCGCCGGCCCAGCTCGCCGGTCTCCTCCATCCACGCGAGGTGCTCGTCCAGCCTCCGTACGACGTCGGCGACGCCCTCGTCCTTGACCGCCACCGTCGACACGATCGGCGGCTTCCAGCCCTCCGGCGCGGCCAGCGCGATCATGTTGCGCAGGTCGCGCACGGTCTGCTGGGCGCCGTCGCGGTCGGCCTTGTTCACCACGAAGATGTCCGCGATCTCCAGGATGCCGGCCTTGGCCGCCTGGATGGAGTCGCCCATTCCGGGCGAGACGAGCACGATGGTGGAGTCGGCGAGCGAGGCGATCCCCACCTCCGCCTGGCCGACGCCGACCGTCTCGACCAGGATCACGTCGCAGCCGGCCGCGTCGAGCACCCGGATCGCCTGGGGCGCCGCCCACGCCAGCCCGCCGAGATGGCCACGGCTGGCCATCGAGCGGATGAAGACACCCGTGTCGGAGGCGTGGTCCTGCATGCGCACGCGGTCGCCGAGCAGCGCGCCTCCGGTGAACGGCGAGGAGGGGTCGATGGCGAGCACGCCGACCCGCAGGTCCTGGGCGCGGAACGCCCGTACCAGCGCGTTGGTCGAGGTCGACTTGCCCACCCCCGGCGAGCCCGTCAGGCCGATGACACGCGCCCGGCCCGCGAGGGGGTTCAGCGCCGCCATGACCTCGCGGAGCTGCGGCGAGGCGTTCTCGACCAGGGTGATGAGCCGCGCGACCGCACGAGGCTCGCCCTTGCGCGCCCGCGCGACCAGGTCGTCGACGTCGGCCTTACGCGCCACCGCGGTCAGACCTTCAGGATGAGGGCGTCACCCTGGCCGCCGCCGCCGCACAGCCCGGCCGCGCCCACGCCGCCGCCGCGCCGGCGCAGCTCGTACGCCAGGTGCAGCACGATGCGAGCGCCGGACACGCCGATCGGGTGGCCGAGCGCGATCGCGCCGCCGTTGACGTTGACCTTGGTCTCGTCCACGCCGAGGTCGCGCATCGACTGGACGCCGACCGAGGCGAACGCCTCGTTGATCTCGATGAGGTCCAGGTCGCCGACCTCGAGCCCCTCTTTGCCGAGCGCGTGCTTGATCGCGTTGCTCGGCTGGGACTGCAGGGAGTTGTCCGGGCCCGCGACGTTGCCGTGCGCGCCGATCTCGGCGAGCCAGGTGAGGCCGAGCTCCTCGGCCTTGGCCCTGGACATGACGACGACCGCGCACGCGCCGTCGGAGATCTGCGAGGAGGACCCGGCGGTGATCGTGCCGTCCTTGCTGAAGGCGGGCCGCAGCCGGCCGAGCGACTCGGCGGTCGTGTCGGCGCGGATGCCCTCGTCGTTCTTGAAGACGATCGGCTCCGCCGCTTTGCGCTGCGGGATCTCGACGGGGACGATCTCGTCGTCGAACAGACCGTTCTTGGCCGCCGCGGCGGCGCGCTGGTGCGAGCGGGCGGAGAACTCGTCCTGCTCCTCGCGGGTGATGCCGAGCCTGGCGTTGTGGTGCTCGGTCGACTCGCCCATCGAGACGCCGTCGAAGGCGTCGGTGAGCCCGTCGTGCGCGGTCGCGTCGAGCACCTCGATCGAGCCGTACTTGTAGCCGTGCCGCGACTTCGGGAGCAGGTGCGGTGCGTTGGTCATCGACTCCATGCCGCCCGCGACGACGATGTCGAACTCGCCCGCCCGGATGAGCTGGTCGGCGAGCGCGATCGCGTCGAGGCCCGACAGGCAGACCTTGTTGATCGTCAGCGACGGGACGTTCATCGGGATCCCGGCCTTGACCGCGGCCTGACGCGAAGGGATCTGACCGGCGCCGGCCTGGAGTACGTGCCCCATGATCACGTAGTCGACCTGGTCGCCGGTGACGCCCGCGCGTTCGAGCGCCGCCTTGATCGCGAGCGCGCCGAGATCGACGGCGGCGAACCCCTTCAGGGAACCGAGCAGACGGCCGATGGGCGTGCGCGCCCCGGCGACGATGACGGATCCGGCCATGGACAAGACCTCCAGCACCCGAGCGGTACGACGTTTGCCAACATACCCACACGGGGACAGTGCACTTCCTGGGAGGCCAACGCCATGTTCACCGGACTCACCCGCATCGATCACGTCGGGATCGCCTGTCACGACCTCGAGGACAAGATCGCCTTCTACGAGTCGACGTTCGGCCTGGTCGTGGCATCACGCGAGGTCAATGAGGCGCAGGGCGTGAAAGAGGCGATGCTCCACGTCGCCGACGGCCCGTCCGGCTCCTCGTACGTCCAGCTGCTGGAGCCGCTGGGCCCGGACACGCCGGTGGGCAAGTTCCTCGCCAAGCGCGGCGAGGGCGTGCACCATGTCGGCTACGGTGTGGACGACGTCGCGGCCGCGCTCGAGGCGATCGGGGCGAAGCACGTGCGCCTGCTCGATGAGCGTCCTCGCCATGGGTCGATGGGAGCCTCCATCGCATTCCTGCATCCAAAGGATGTCGGAGGGGTGCTGACCGAGCTGGTCCAGGCGTCGGAAGATCCTCTTTGAGGGTCCGAGGGTCGACACAACATCTTACTATTTGTAACAACCAAGACATTTCACCCAGGGCGTCAAGTTGAGCCCCCAACACGGCAGTGTCCGGAGTACGCTGCTGTCGCCGGAAGTGGTCCAGCGCGTGCAATACCCCGTAACACGCAGTATTCGCGCGGCCATGATCCGACATCTCCACCCACCGGTAGCCGTCTCGTCACAGCAGGATTGAGCCTCATGCAGTCCGACATCGACGCCCAGCTCAGTAACTTCTTCGAAGACACGCCCCCACGCGAGTTCGACGTGGTGCTTCGCGGCTACGACCGGCACCAGGTCGAAGAGCACATCAAGCAGCTCGACAACGAGGTCCGCCAGAGCCGCGAGCAGGCCCAGGCGATGCAGCGCGAACTCTCCGACGCGCATCGCCAGCTGCAGGAGCAGGAGCGGCCCACCTACTCCGGTCTCGGCGCGCGCATCGAGCAACTGCTCCGCCTCGCCGAGGAACAGGCCACCGAGCTCGTGCAGGCGGCACGGTCCGAGGCCAACGAGATCAAGGCCGCGGCGAAGGTCGACGCCGCCGAGCACCGCGCCACCGCCGAGAACGAGGCCGCCGAGCTCCGCGCCACCGCCCAGCGCGAGGGCGAGGACATGCGCAACATGGCCGAGCGCGAGGCCGAGGAGGTGCGCACGGCCGCCCGCCGCGGGGCCGACGAGCTGACCTCCACGACCGAGCGTGAGGTGGCCAAGCTGCGCGCCATCGCCGACCACGAGGTCGCCGAGAAGCGCGCCGCCGCCGAGCGCGAGATCGCCAAGCTCCGCACCACGACCGAGCGTGAGGTCGCCCAGCTGCGGGCGTCCACCAAGCGTGAGCGCGACGAGATCCTCACCACGGCCAAGCGCCAGGCCGACGAGATGCGGGCCCAGGCCCAGCGCATCCTCGAGGAGAGCGAGGCCCAGCGCGGCCAGGCCGAGGCCGAGTTCGAGATCCAGCTCGCGGCCCGCCGCGAGGAGGCCGAGCGCCAGGACGCCGAGCGTCACGCCGCCGCGCAGAGCGCGACGCAGAAGCTCGTCGCCGAGGCCGAGCAGCGCGCCGCCTCCGCCGAGCAGCGCGCCACCAAGGCCACCCAGCAGGCCGAGCAGACCCGCCGCGAGGCCGACAGCCACGCCAAGCAGCTGGTCGCGAACGCCCGGAAGAACTCCGACTCGGTCATCGCCGAGGCCAAGGCCCAGGCCGAACAGCTCCTGTCGGACACCAAGTCCGAGGCCGAGAAGATGCGCACCACCGCGCAGCGCCAGGTCGACGAGCTCACCCGCCAGCGCGACAGCATCACCAGCCACCTCAACCAGCTGCGCCAGCTCATCGGCGGCGTCGCCACCCCGGGTGGCGACGAGGCCATCGCCGCTCCGCCGGAGAAGCCCGCGCTCGCCGCTGCCGAGCCCAAGGCGGCCCCACAGCCGAAGGCGCAGCAGCAGTCCCAGCCGCGCAAGAAGGACGACGATGACGACTGGTGGCAGGAGTGACCACCAGCGCACACGCTGAATAACGCGGGGAATCCCGCAACATAACGCGAGACGGCGGAAAGCCTAGAGGAAATTTCCTCTAGGCTTTTTGCCGTAATTTGGGGCACTCCACGGGAGGTGAAGGGTGCCTGGGGAACTCCCGCAGAGCGACCGGCGCGCGGACCGAGGCCTGCTGGCCCGGGACCGGCGCCGCGCTGAGGCGTCGGCCGGCCAGAATGGGACCGGCTCCGATGACGGAGCGTCGAGGCCGGGCGCGCCCGGCGCGGTGGGAACGGACCCGAGCGCGCCGGGTGCCGCGAAGACGGACCTCGTGGCCCCCCGCCG